>NZ_CBCSDH010000007.1:0-137315 GCF_965138825.1 Avibacterium endocarditidis | reverse complement strand
CATTAATATGATTTTGTTTCACCGCAAATAGCTCGGAATAATTGATTCGTTCGTGGTGAAATTCACTCACATCAAGCGCATCATAACTGCGATAAGTGTCCGTATAAACCAAGCTATCAGGCTTGATTTTTATTTTAATAACAGGGAGTAATGTTTCACTCTTGGTGTTTTCAACCACAACAGTAAATACCTTTCCTTGTCGTTTTAGTNACCCAAAAACAGCAACTTTTCCAGCCGCTCCTCGTCCTCGTTTTCCCTTTCGATGACCACCAAAATAGCTTTCGTCTAGTTCAATTTCCCCCTCAAAAATCTCGTTAACTTCAAGGGATAAATGATAGCCAATCACAAGCCTGATTTTATGGTAGAACAAAGCGGCTGTATTCGGTTGAATATCTAGCAAATTTGCTGCTGTTCTTGCAGTAACTTCTGCAACAAAAAACTCAAGCAGTTTTTTCTGTATGGATTGCTTTAATTTACAATATGTTATCTTCATTTTTGTAGTATAGCATTGTTGCTAATCTACTACAGCCCCTAAATTTTTCAGGCTACCTGAACACACAAACATCATTTCAATACCTATTGAAATGAAAAACACACCCTGCTATACTAACCGCCTATGAATATGAACACCGAACACGCCAGCAAACTGTTTGAAAGTCTTGCTTCGCCCACACGCCTTGCCATTTTCCAAGCTCTGACCGCCGAAGGGGGGCGTGGTATGGTGGCGGGCGATTTGGCAAAACAGCTCAATCTTGCCCCCAATAATCTGTCGTTTCACTTAAAAACTTTGGCAAACGCCAACCTTGTTTACAGTGAACAGCAGGGAAAATTTGTCCGTTATTTCGCCAATTTGGCGATGATGAACGGCTTGATTGAGTTTTTATTGCATCGCTGTTGTGAAAACGCAAGCGGTGGCGATTGCGAAAAATTTTGCCAATCGTGTTAGCAAATTTTTTTGCCCATTCATTTCAATAACTCTTGAAGTAAGGAACATACTATGCACCCAATCAGCATTTATCACAATCCCAAATGTGGTACTTCTCGCAACACGCTGGCTTTGATTCGCCATTTGGGCATTGAGCCGACCATTATTCATTATCTGGACACCCCGCCCGATGAACGCACACTACGCCAACTGATTAAGCAAATGAACATCACGCCCAGAGAGCTTTTGCGAAGTAATGTGCCTGAATATCAACAATTTAATTTGGACAACGAGGTGAGTGACAACGACATCATCAAGGCAATGCTAACCGCCCCCATTTTAATCAACCGCCCGATTGTCATCACCGAAAAAGGCGTGCGTTTGTGCCGTCCAAGCGAAGTGTTTCTGAGCATTTCACCTGTGGTATTACACAGTGATTTTGTCAAAGAAGATGGCGAAATCATCCGCGTACAAGGGGCATAAAATGGGCATTTTTGAACGATTTTTGAGTGTGTGGGTGGGGTTGGCGATTTTGCTTGGCGTGGGGCTGGGTATTTGGTTTACACCTTATTTTCAATGGATTGCCACAATGCAGGTGGCTCAAATCAATTTGCCGATTGCGGTGCTGATTTGGCTGATGATTTATCCGATGATGATACAAATTGACTGGCTTGCCATTAAAAATATCCGCCACAATCCCAAAGGGCTGTGGCTGACTTTAACGGTGAATTGGTTGATTAAGCCTTTTACGATGGCACTTGTTGGCTGGTTGTTTTTTAAGGTGTTTTTTGCTGGCTGGGTAGATGAACAATCGGCAAACGAATACATTGCAGGTATGATTTTGCTTGGGGTTGCACCTTGTACGGCAATGGTTTTTGTTTGGTCTCAACTGGTCAAAGGCGACCCCAATTACACGCTGGTGCAAGTGTCTTTAAATGATGTGATTATGATTTTTGCCTTTGCCCCGATTGCTGGGCTACTTTTGGGTATCAACGACATCACAATCCCGTGGGATACGCTGTTTTTTAGCGTGTTGCTGTATTTGGTGTTGCCTTTGCTTGTGGGAGTTGCCACTCGCAAATCTTTGCAAGATGAACACAAAATTCGCCAATTCAGCCAGCGTTTTAAGCCTTTGTCTATCTTGGGATTGTTATTGACGGTGGTGCTGTTGTTTGCGTTTCAGGCACAAACCATTGTGGATAAGCCGATGATTATCCTGCTGATTGCCATTCCTTTATTGGTGCAGACTTACGGCATTTTTGCCTTGAGTGCGATTTGGGCAAAATGGCTTAAATTGCCCCACGCCATTTCCGCCCCTGCTTGCTTAATCGGCACAAGCAATTTTTTTGAATTGGCGGTGGCGGTGGCGATTGCTTTATTTGGTTTAAATTCAGGGGCGGCATTGGCAACGGTGGTGGGCGTGTTGGTTGAAGTGCCTGTGATGTTGTCGCTGGTGTGGTGGATAAACCGAAAATCGCTGGAAAATAAAGGGGTGTAGGTTTTTCAGGCTGCCTGAAAGTTATTTTGCAAAATTCTCAAACAAAAACACCGCTTGAAAATCAAATTCAAACGGTGTTTATAAATTAACTGACTTTTACTTCCACCCAAGCCCTTTTGATGATTTCTTGACTGGCTTGTAATGCTAAAAATGCCAAAATAAACGCCACAATTAAATCAGGATATTTTGATTGAAAAAAATAAACTGCTATGCCAGCCAAAATCACTGCCACATTACCAATCGCATCATTGCGAGAACATACCCATACACTTCGGACATTACTGTCGCCATCACGGAATTTTAATAATATCAACAATGCCGACACATTCACCAATAACGCCAAAAATCCCACAATACTCATTTCGCTATAACTGGGAATTTCCCCATAAAACGCACGATAAATGGTTGTAATTAAAATAAATAAGCCAAAAACGCCCATCGTTAGCCCCTTAACCATAGATGCTTTGGCACGGTAACTTAATGCCATTGGCAAAACAATCAAACTTATCAAATAATTGGCACTATCGCCCAAGAAATCCAAGCTGTCCGACAACAGCGAAGTTGAACCCGATTTAATCCCCATTACAATTTCCACAAAGAACATTGATAAATTTAATATCAAGACAATCCACAAGGCTTTTTTGTACTTGGGTGATTGATGAATGGGCTGATTTGAACTGCAACAACTTTGGCACGCCATAACAAACTCCGAAAGATGATTGAAATTTGCTATAATATAAACTCCGTAGTTATTACAGAGCCAAGTACAATGTCAAAAATTTTTCAAATTAAACAAGCCAGTGAACAAACAGGCGTGCATTTAGAAACCATTCGTTATTATGAAAAACAAGGCTTAATCAAGCCAACTTTTCAAGCTAATGGCTACCGAGTTTTTGATGAAAATCAGCTAGAACAATTACGCTTTATTAAAACTTGTCGCAATATCGGTTTTTCTTTAAATGACATTCAGGTCTTATTGACATTTCAAACAACTCCCAATCATCAATGTGATGATGTTGATGAATTAACCCAAAAACATTTATCACATATCAACGAACAAATTAAGCAATTACAAGAAGTTAAATCATTTTTGGAACAAATTATTGGTTGTCAAAATAAAGAAATTGAAAATTGTCAAATCATTAAAAGTATTAAAGATAAAGGATAATGTTTTTCAGGCAGCCTGAAAGTTCATTTTTGCAAAATTTCCACACAAAAACACCGCTTGAATTGCTCCAAACGGTGTTTTAAACAAATATTTAAGGGGCTGTACTAGATAACTAGGGAAATCTAATTTCAGGTTAGAATAATCCCTATGAGAAGAAGTCGTTTAAGTCAGTACAAGCAAAACAAACTGATTGAACTGTTTATTGCGGGTGTTAGTGCTCGCATTGCAGCTCAATTAGTCGGCGTTAATAAAAACACTGCTGCCTATTATTTTCATCGTTTACGTTTACTGATTTTCCATAACAGCCCGCATCTGGAAATGTTTGATGGCGAAGTAGAGGTTGATGAAAGCTATTTTGGCGGACAGCGCAAAGGCAAACGCGGTCGCGGGGCAGCCGGCAAAGTGGCTGTATTCGGGCTTCTGAAGCGCAACGGCAAGGTTTACACCGTTGCTGTGCCCAATACGCAAACTGCCACTTTATTGCTGATAATACGTGAGCAGGTAAAGCCTGACAGTATTGTTTATACTGATTGTTACAAAAGCTATGATGTACTTGATGTGAGTGAGTTTAGCTACTTTCGCATCAATCACAGCACACATTTTGCTGAACGGCAAAATCATATTAACGGAATTGAGAACTTTTGGAATCAGGCAAAACGCCACTTACGGAAGTTTAACGGCATTCCCAAAGAGCATTTTGAACTGTATTTGAAGGAATGTGAATGGCGTTTTAACCACAGTGAAATAAAAGTTCAAATTTCCATTTTAGAACATTTAGTAAAGCAGAATTTATTCTAGTTATCTAGTACAGCCCCAAAAATAATAGTGGATGGTACGTTGGCATATCTCTACTACAAGCAGTAGGATTTTGAGAAAAATTTTCAAATGATAGAATTTTTTCAGATTACTTGACCTTAACCCTAGGTCAAGCTTTAACATTGCGCCATTCCATCTCAATAAAAATAAGGACATCTTATGAAATTACATAAATTCACCCGCTCATTGTTGCTTTTAAGTTTAGGCATAACCGCTTTTGCTCAAGCACAAACACTTTCTATGGAAGTGTGGAAAAGCCCGACTTGTGGCTGTTGTAATGAATGGATCAGCTATATGCAGAAAAACGGTTTTGAGATTAAAGTCAACGAAACAGGCAATTATAATGCTCATAAGCGCTTTAACATTAAATATGAACATGCTTCTTGCCACACAGCCGTGATTGATGGCTATGTGATTGAAGGACATGTACCTGCTGAGGATATCAAACGTTTACTCGCAGAAAAACCCGATGCAGTTGGCTTGTCCGCACCTGGCATGCCGATTGGTTCACCAGGTATGGACGGTGAAGCATACGGCGGACGTAAAGATCCCTATGATGTTATTTTGATTAAGAAAAACGGTGAAAGTGAAGTGTTCAAATCCTATAACCAATAAGAGGTGAAAAAATGAAACGTCGAGATTTTTTACGTTATGGCATTGGGCTTAGCTTAGCCAGTAGCTCGCTTTATAGCCTTGCGAATATGATGAACCACGCACAACACGGCAATATGGCGATGATGCATTCAGCCCCTACTGGCTTAATGCCTCTCGAGGCAATGCCCTCAGGCTTATCACTCAATGGTATATTACCAAAGCTTGCTAACCAATCCACTCAAGCTGGACTATTCAAAGCCACTTTAAAAGCAGAGCCTATTAAAATTCGCCTCGCAGACAATAAAGAAACGGAATTTTGGGCTTATAACGGACAACTACCCGGGCCACAAATTGAAGTATTTGAAGGCGATACCGTAGAAATTGAATTTATCAATCACCTACCACAACCCACAACGGTGCATTGGCACGGTTTAGATGTACCAAATGAGGCGGATGGTAACCCGATGGATATGGTTGAACCGCAAGGGAAAAAAGTCTATCGCTTTACGCTACCTCAAGGCAGTGCTGGGACATATTGGTACCACCCTCATCCACATGACCATGTTTCCGAACAAGTCTATAAAGGCTTAGCAGGCACTTTCGTTGTTAAAGCGAAAAATGATCCGCTTGCACACCTTCCTGAACAACATTGGGTGATTTCCGATCTGCGTTTAAATGCCGATGGCACCATTCCAGCAAACACGATGTTAGATTGGATGAACGGCCGTGAGGGTGAATTTGTGTTAATCAACGGTCAATATCAGCCCCAGATTCAAGTGAAAACGAATGAACGAATCCGTCTTTGGAATGCCACTAGCGCTCGTTATTTTCGTTTAAACATTCCAGGGGTGAAATGGATTGTGGTGGGTACCGAAGGTGGTTTACTTGAAAAACCTCGCTCGCCTGTTGATGAACTGCTACTTACACCAGCCGAACGCGTTGAAGTGATTATGGTGGGTGAAACGCAAGGAACAGTCAATTTACAAAGCGGTTATTATGATCGCCGTAAGATGATGGTGCAAGAACAGCCTAAAGATCTCACTTTAGCCACAATTCAGGTGAAATCAGAACCTGTTCAGTTACCTGAAAGCTTAAGATCCTTGCCTAACTGGGATGAACCAAAGCAGGTTCGCCAAATTCGCTTTAGTGAAAAAATGATGAACCATACAAATATGCCAATGATGAATCATGACACACATCACACCAGCACAGCACCAACGAATAACCCTATTCCGCCAATGATGGATGGGATGTTCTTAATCAACGGTCAAACCTTTGATATGAACCGTATTGATTTTGTTACCAAATTGAATGAAGTGGAACAGTGGGAAATCTTCAATGAAAGCCATATGGATCATCCATTCCATTTGCATGGCACTCAATTTGAAGTAATTCAACATACGTTAAACGGTAAAACCTTTAAGCCAGAAGGCAGAGCGTTAAAAGATGTGGTTAATTTACGCCCTTATGAAAAAGTGATTGTTCGCTTTAAGCAAGGACATACTGGGTTGAAAATGTACCATTGCCATATTTTAGAACATGAAAACCTCGGTATGATGGGGATGTTTAAAGTGGAATAGTGGTATCTAACTATAAAAATAGAGGGATTTTCGTGAAAATTTGTAAATTGCGAAAATCCCACTGCTTGTCATTATTTATTCCAACGATTTAACAACGCAACAAGTGAAAGCATCACAGGCACTTCAACCAATACACCGATAACAGTGGCTACATATGAACTTATTTAATAACCCATCTGGTAATTCACTTTCCGGTTATATAGATAATATTTAGGGCTAATCTACTACAGCCCCTAAATTTTTAACAACGTTTAAACATATCATCCGTTATTGGGAATTATATTTGGAAAATAGTGAACTCAAAATTAGCGAGGAAATAAAGAATCGAGATTATTGGATTAGACATATTGGACACGAAGATAAAAAAATCTCTCGTATTATCGTAAGCCTTAATTTATGTGGACAGCCAGCGCTTGCAAAGCAGTTGCAACATATTGCTATTCAATTAGGAATGGAGAAAGGTACACCAAAACCTGAAACAGTTGAAATTTGGAAGCGGTTATTAGATGAATAGGCTAAAATCAGCGTTCTCAGCAAAAAATGGCACATTAAGCGTGCCATTTTTATTGGGATATGTGGGGATAAATTATTCCTCAATCGCCAATTCTTTCAAATATTGAAAAATCTCACGATAGGCTTTTGGCGGTTTGTTTTGCACTTTTTCTTTTTGCGCTGCACGGATTAGGTTGCGCAGATGTTGGCGATCGGCATCGGGGTAGTCATGCAGTACATTGCTTAATGCCTCGTCCCCTTTGGTGATGAGTTCATCACGCAGTAATTCTAATTTATGTAACAGTGCTTGTTGGTGATTGTGTTTATTCTCGATTTTATCCAAGGCTTCTTGGATTGGCTCAGAATCTACTTGGCGCAGCAGCTTGCCAATATACTGTAGTTGGCGGCGTTTTGCTTCTTTTTGTAAGCGTTGAGCGAGCGCAATGGCATCAAGAATATTTTCTTCCAATGGAATTTTTTCTAAGTTGGTTTTGGTTAGATTTACCAATTTTTCACCTAGCTGTTTTAAGGCTTCCGCATCACGTTTTATTTCACTTTTGCTTACCCAAATAATTTCTTCTTGTTCTTCATCTTCCCAATCAAATTGTTCTTTTCTACGTTTTGCCATAAGGTTTTCCTAAATCTAAATACGCTAAATGGGCGTTAGTGTAGCATAATTTCGGCTAAATTAGCGAGATAAGGGAAAATGGGATAGAATACGGCAAATTTTGATGAGAGGTTAAAAAATGCAACAAAATCCTACCGCACTTTTAAAACAGCAAGAACAAGAATTGCGTGAGGCTGTGAGTTATGCCATTGATATTGCAACAAAAGCGGGCGCAAGCGCGGAAGTTGCCGTGACCAAAGTAAATGGGCTTTCTGTTTCCACTCGTTTGCAAGAAATTGAAAACGTGGAATTTAATAATGATGGGGCATTAGGTATTTCGGTTTATTTAGGGCAGCAAAAAGGCAATGCGTCCACTTCTGATTTAAGCCCGGTGGCGATCAAAAATGCCGTGGAAGCCGCCCTTGCCATTGCAAAATATACCTCGCCTGATGATTGCGCAGGCTTGGCTGATCGCGATTTAATGGCGTTTGATGCGCCAGATTTATCCCTTTATCACCCCACTGACATTGATGTGGATCAGGCGACATCGTTAGCATTGAATGCAGAAAAAACGGCGTTGGATTATGATGAGCGTATTGTAAATAGTGAAGGGGCTGCTTTTAATTCTCATACTGGCGTGCGAGTTTATGGCAACAGTTATGGAATGTTGCAGAGCTATTTGTCTAGCCGTTATTCCCTTTCTTGTTCGATGATTGCGGGGGAAAATGATCAGCTTGAGCGTGATTATGAATATACCATTTCACGTTATCCAGATAAGTTAGAAAATCCAGCTTGGGTGGGAGAAAATGCGGCGAAAAAAGCCTTATCACGTTTAAATCCGCAAAAAATTGCGACCCAAGAAGTGCCAGTAGTGTTTTTAAATGATGTGGCAACAGGGCTGATCAGTCATTTGACCGCAGCGATTAGTGGCGGCAGTTTATACCGTAAAGCGAGTTTTTTATTAGATGCCTTAGGCAAGCAAATTTTGCCAGATTGGTTTCACATTAGTGAACGCCCACATTTAATTGGGAAATTGGCTTCTTCACCTTTTGATAGTGAAGGCGTGCGAACTCGCGATATGGAAATTATTGAGCAAGGCATTTTGCAAACTTACTTATTAACTAGTTATAGTGGGCGAAAGCTGGGTATGCAAAGCACGGGCCACGCGGGTGGGATTCATAATTGGTTAGTGAAACCAAATTTGCAGGGGGGATTGACCGCACTTTTAGAAAAAATGGGAACGGGCTTGCTAGTTACGGATCTCATGGGGCAAGGCGTCAATCTCGTTACTGGTGATTATTCCCGTGGTGCAGCAGGATTTTGGGTGGAAAATGGGCAAATCCAATATCCAGTGGCTGAAATTACCATTGCAGGGACACTTCCCGAAATGTTTAAGCAAATTGTCGCTGTGGCAGACGATATTGAACACCGCTCTAACATTCAAACTGGTTCAATCTTGTTAGAAAAGATGAAGGTATCAGGAAATTAATTTTATGAATGAGAATTATTCTTATTGACAATACTTTTTAGTTTGCTAGAATGAGGGCGTTTGTTAAGTATTGTTGTTGAAAATGATGATTCATTTTTAAGATGCTCCAAACAAGTAGAGTAGAAAGTAAATTCGTTAGGGTATTTAAAAGGCTGAGACTTATATCTCGGCCTTTTTTTTGCTACAATTTCACCGTTTTTAACTCAATCATTTCGCCATTGGCGGGCTTAAAGGTAAATTAATAATGAAAAAACACTATGTAGATGTGATGATTTCGGAGCAAGATGTGCGTGCAAGAATTAGCGAATTGGGCCGTGAGATTACGCAATATTATCATCAGCAAAAGGTAGAAAAGCTGATTGTGGTTGGCTTGTTGCGTGGTTCATTTATGTTTATGGCAGATCTGGTGCGTGAAATTGATTTACCGGTGAAGTGGAATTTATGACCACCACAAGCTATGGCAGCGGAATGACGACAAATCACGATGTGAAAATTAGCAAGGATCTTGATGGCGATATTCGTAATGAACAGGTTCTCATTGTGGAAGATATTATTGATACGGGTTACACCTTGCAAAAAGTGCGTGAAATGCTAAAACTGCGTGATCCCGCTTCATTGCGTATTTGTACTTTATTGGATAAACCTTCGCGCCGTGAAGTGGAAGTGCCAGTGGATTGGGTAGGTTTCACTATTCCTGATGAATTTGTGGTGGGCTACGGTATTGATTACGCGCAGCGTTATCGTAATTTTGGTTACATTGGGAAAGTGGTTTTACAAGAAGATTAATTTTTGTAGAGACAGTGGAGATAAAAAAAGGCTTGTTTTTTAACAAGCCTTTTTAATCATTACAGTGTATTTTGTTGTTTAGAAGCCAGTTTTGCTAACGCCGCATCACAACTTTTCATCTGTGTTGCAAGTTCCATTTCAAGAATCTGTTTTTTGCTTTGGTTTAGCTTACTCTTAATTTTGTTTAACTGGGTGTGTGTACCCGGTTGTTTTTCCGCTTCGGCAATGAGGTTTTCGGTTTCTTTAAAGAGTTTGGCGCATTGCTGAGGGATTGCATTTTTCTCTGTTTGTTGTGGTGCTGCTGAAATTGAAACGCTCATAAATGCAGTTGCAGCAAGCGTTGCCACGAACATAATTCCCTTCATTATTTTCATTAAAACTCCCTTATTTTCAATCTGTAAAAATATAATAAAAAATGAGCTTTGCGAAAGTTAGCAAAATCTGAGGGGAAAGTCTAGTTATTCATCATTTTTTATTCTATTTTGCGAGGTAACGCACAATTCTTGTTGTAAAAATGTTAAGAGAAACTATAATTTGAAGCTTGTCAAAAAAGCGCATACTTTCTATGGGTTTATTTTTGATTTAAATCTAAAAAATGTGATCGGTGTTACATTTTTTACTATTTTTTATCCACACTTTTAGTAGTAGAATACATACCGATCTTGGGTTATCTGTATAATTCTTGTGAAGATAATTCAATTAACTTGGCTTAAGGGTGTACCTTTAAGATTTTGGGGTGATTACACAGTAATCATTGGTTTAGAACTTGTAATATTTACAAGGAGTTGAGATGTTAGACGTTGTTGAACTCTCTAGATTGCAGTTTGCATTAACTGCGTTATATCACTTCTTGTTTGTGCCATTAACATTGGGTTTATCTTTCATTCTTGTGATTATGGAAACCCTTTATGTGGCAACAGGCAAAGAAGTTTATAAAGATATGACAAAATTCTGGGGTAAGTTATTTGGTATTAACTTTGCCTTAGGGGTAACAACTGGTATTACAATGGAATTCCAGTTCGGGACTAACTGGTCATATTATTCACATTATGTGGGCGATATTTTTGGTGCACCACTGGCAATTGAGGCATTATTAGCCTTCTTCTTAGAATCTACCTTTGTTGGGTTATTCTTCTTCGGTTGGGATCGTTTATCAAAAGGTAAACACTTACTCTCAACATACTGCGTGGCTTTCGGTTCAAACCTTTCTGCAATGTGGATTTTGGTGGCAAACGGCTGGATGCAAGCACCAGTAGGCTCAGATTTCAATTTTGAAACAATGCGAATGGAAATGACCAGCTTTATGGATCTTTGGTTAAATCCAGTTGCACAAAGTAAATTCCTACACACTTTATCTGCAGGTTATGTTTCAGGGGCATTCTTTGTTTTAGCAATTAGTGCTTATTACATCTTAAAAGGACGTGATATTGGTTTTGCTAAACGTTCTTTCTCTGTCGCTTCTGTATTCGGTATTATTGCCGTTGTGTCTGTGCTAATTATGGGTGATGAATCTGGTTATGAAATCGGACAAAAACAACCAATGAAATTAGCAGCAATGGAAGGGGAATGGCATACTGAACCCGCACCAGCTAATTGGAATATGATTGTTGTGCCAAATCAAGCGGAAAGACATAATGATTTTGCCTTACAAATTCCTTACGCTGCAGGGATTATCGTAACCCGTTCATTGGATAAAACCTTTGCAGGGATCAACGATATTTTAGTGGTGAATGAACAACGTGTTCGTCAAGGTATGGTGGCTTATGGTTTGCTTGAACAATTAAGAGCAGAGAAAAAAGCAGGTCAAATCAATGAAGAAACCAAAGCACAATTTGATGCAGTACGTGGTGATCTTGGTTATGGCTTACTATTAAAACGCTATACAGACAAAGTGGTTGATGCAACAGAATCACAAATTAAGCAAGCAACCTTAGATACGGTACCTAATGTTGGGCCAACATTCTGGGCGTTCCGTGTAATGATGGCAGCAGGTGGCTTAATTCTTATCTTAATGATTGCCGCCGTGGTACAAAATGTGCGTAAAACAGTGGGTAAAAGCCGCTTCTTGTTACACGCATTATTATGGGGACTTCCGCTTCCTTGGCTTGCCATTGAAAGTGGCTGGTTCTTAGCGGAATATGGTCGTCAGCCTTGGGCTATTTACGATATGTTACCAGTTGGTGTGGCAGCATCGAACTTAACCACTGGCGAATTATGGTTCTCAATCGGTCTGATTTGTGCCCTTTATACTATTTTCTTAGTAGTGGAAATGTACTTAATGTTTAAATATGCTCGTCTTGGCCCGAGTGCATTAAAAACAGGTCGTTACTACTTTGAGCAGTCATCTAAATAATTAGGAGCCTAACTATGATTGATTACGAATTTTTACGTTTTGTTTGGTGGGTTCTCGTTGGTGTATTACTGATTGGCTTCGTAGTAACCGATGGATTTGATATGGGCGTTTTAACACTATTACCATTTGCAGGTAAAAAAGAAGTGGAAAAACGCATTATGATCAACTCAATCGCTCCCCACTGGGACGGAAACCAAGTGTGGTTATTAACTGCTGGCGGTGCAATGTTTGCAGCTTGGCCATTAGTTTATGCAACTTCATTCTCAGGTTTCTTTATTGCAATGATCTTAGTGTTAGCGGCGTTATTCTTCCGTCCAGTGGGCTTAGAATATCGCGCTAAAATCGACAATCCATTATGGCGCAAGCTATGGGATTGGGGCTTATTCATTGGTGGATTTGTGCCATCGGTGGTATTTGGTGTGGCCTTTGGTAACCTATTACAAGGTGTTCCATTCTATTTCAATGATATGCACCAAATTTTCTACACAGGATCATTCTTTGAATTATTAAACCCATTTGCCTTACTTTGTGGCTTAATTAGCTTATCAATGCTCATTACGCAAGGCGGTGCGTGGTTACAATTAAAAACCACTTCTGAATTGCGTGAGCGTGCAAGAGTGATTACCCAAGTTGGCGCAATGGCAACCTTAATCACCTTCGTATTAGCAGGCGTGTGGTTATACTTCAAAGATGGCTATGTGGTAACTAGCGTAGTGGATCACAATGCACCTTCATCACCATTAACAAAACAAGTGGCAGTTGAAGCGGGCGCGTGGTTTAAAAACTACTTTGATGCCCCTGTATTGTTCATCTTCCCTGCTTTAGCGGTAGGTGGTGCGTTATTAAATGTATTGGCATCGAAAGCAAACCGCTGTGGTTTTGCCTTCTTGTTCTCATCATTAACAATGGCTGGCGTGATCTTAACTTGTGGCGTGGCAATGTTCCCATTTGTAATGCCATCAAGCTCTCACCCTGATATGAGCCTATTAATGTGGGATTCAACATCAAGCCAATTAACCTTAACCTTAATGCTTGGTTTTGCATTAGTGTTTGTGGTGATCTTATTGTCTTACACCATCTGGTCATACATCAAAATGTTTGGTCGTTTGGACAGTGATTTCATCGAAGACAACAAAAACTCATTATACTAAGGAGCGAAATTATGTTTTATGTTTTATGGGTAGTGGGTGTCTTGTTTGCCATAATGCTAAGTGCAGTGATTACCATTGGCATTGAAAAAACAGGTAAATTTGACGAGTAAGTCAATGATTGATAAAGCATATCATTTAGTAAATAAGGGCTCTTGGCGAGCCCTTTCGTTGATCTTAGCTATCGCATTAACCCTTTGCTTTTTCTTTAATATTAATGAGTTTGCCACACAATTAAGAACAGCCCCACCTGTTTGGGTTATTTTTATTTTGTGGGCAACAGTGATTTTATGGATTCACGGCATTGGGTTTGAAATTCGGGCAGCCATTTGGAAAGGGCTATTTTTCCCTTATGTTGGTTATATCGTTGGCATCATTGCCTTAGTGCAACATTTCCTTTTGCCAGCGTTCGTGTATTGATCTCATCAAAGTGCTCTAAATCCAAGAATATCATCACACCAAAATCTCAACCGAAAAAAAATCATATCAAATTTAAGCACTGATTTGAGACGGATTTTAATGTTGATTTTGGTGCTTTATCAATGTGTATTTGAATGATCCAGATCATTGATGAGCATCAGCAAGTTGTTAATAGTTCTGTTTAACTGTATATTTGAACTGGATTTAATCTTCTGGATAGAAATGATCTTATGGCAGTGCCTGTATTTATAGTGCTGAATGCCATTTTTCTCTCCGTGTTTTTGAATGCTTGAACTTGAGCAAAAAGTGCATTTTTTAGATCCACATTTCAAAAAATGTGGTCTAAAGCCTTAGCCTATAAGGCTATAAACTACTTTGTGTTAATGCTTTTTCACAAATGTTTCATTCAAAACAAAGCCCTTTTGCAAAGGGCTTAACGAAAAATTCATTATTCGGCTAATCGGGTAGGAATTTCAGGGGCGACTAAGCGGCGTAATCGCGTACCTTCTAAATCGATATGTCCAAAACGGGAATGCCCGTTATTCCAATCTGCTATCGCTTGGCGTAAGGCATCTTGACTATCTGCCACGAAATTCCACCGCACTAAGGTTTTATGTGGTAATGGTTCTCCGCCTAACAGCATAATATGGCTGTCAGCTTCGCCCTTGATTTTGAATTCGTGAGCTTGGCAATCCGTTAAGCTAACTAGTTGATCTTGTTGGTAAACTTGTCCTTCAATTTCCACTTCACCTTTCAGCACAAGTACGCCATATTCAAAGTTTGGCTGTTGTTCTATGGTGATACTTTGTGCTTGCTGAAACTGAATATCTACGCCAACTAACGGGCTATATTGCTGAGTTGGCGCGGTTCTGCCTTGATAGCTACCTGTGGTTAAAATGTAATTCACGCCATTTTCTTGCCATTCAGGTAATTCAGGATAATGTTGAAAATTTGGCTCAATGTCTTGATTCATTGGAAGCGCAATCCAAAGTTGTACTGCGTGAAGCTGATGCACGCCCTCAGGGGTTTGTTCCGTATGGCTAATACCACGCTGATTGCCTGTTCCTGCGGTCATTAAATTCACTTGTTTTGGCTTAATTAATTGACGATAACCAAGGCTGTCTTGATGCCAAACTTCACCCTCTAGCATCCAAGTAAAAGTTTGCAAATTAGTATGTGGGTGTGCGCCTACTTGTAAGCCTGCATTATCATCAGTAAACTCTGATGGCCCTGCGTGATCAAGAAAACACCACGCGCCAATGGTACGTTTACCCGCTTGTGGTAGCAAGCGTGCGACAGGAATTCCGCCTACATCTTTAGTAATCGCATTTAATTTATCTACACTCATTTTCAGTCCTTATGCTCTAATTCGTTGCCTTATGCTTTCGCCCATTGAATAAAAGTTTGTGCAAACTTACTTAAGAAACCCGCAGTGCGTTCATCAGCCACTTCACCTTGTTCATTCAATGCCTGATTGGCTTTGCTTAAAAATACTTCTGCAGTTGTCAGTACATTCGCACCAATGCTTTGCAAACTTTGGCGAATTTGCAAACCAGAATTAATTCCACCATAAGCGCCTGGTGAAGCCGTAACAATCGCCACTTTCTTGCCTTGCCATAAATTTTGGCCATAAGGACGAGAAGCAATATCAATGATATTCTTAGTCGCGGCAGGCATTGCACGGTTATGCTCAGGGCTAACAATTAGCACCGCATCGGCGTTTTTAATTTGCTCACGCACCCGATCATATTCTGGTACGTCCACCTGATCACGATCTTGGGTATAAAGAGGCAAATCATCAATACGTACTTCTTGTACATTCACGTCTGTTGGAAATTGTGAAACGATATAATTGGCTACACTACGGTTAATGGATTTTTGGCTTAGGCTGCCGATAATCAGTGCAATGTTCATTATTTATACCTCAAAATGTTAGGGGAAATTTTCGCCAATTATAAATCCCCTCGAAATCCCAAACAATCGGCATTTTAGAAATGATCTTTCTCTTAATAATTAATAATAAAAAATGGGCTGTCCTAGATAACAGTTAAAACCTCACTTTAGATTAAGATACCCCCATAAGAAAAAATCATCTAAGTCAACATAAACCAAATACAATCATTTTGTTGCGGAGGTTACAGCAAGGAATACTGGAAAGTTGAGTAATGTAAACAAAATGACTACGACATACTACTTTCATCTCTTACTCCTGTTCATCTATCAAAGCAGCCTTCACTTAGAGATGTTTGAAGACGAAATAGAAACAGATAAAAGTTATTTTGACGGTGCTCGCAAAAGTAAACATGGCCGTGGCACAGTAAATAAAATAACAATATTCAAGTTTCTCAAGCGTAATGGCAAGCTTTATACCATTGCGGTTCCAAACCCACCTTATTACCTATTATTCGGGAATAAATGAAGCCTGATAGGCTTGTTTACACCGATACTTATCGTAAGGAACTGTATTAGATAAGCCCTAAACTCCATACCAAAATCACAGTATTTTTAGCTGCTCTTTTGGTGTACTAAAGTTAAACCGAAATTCACATTCTTTCAAGAATAACGGAAAGGATTTCTTATCAATTCCGTTATATTTTCTTAGCACTCTTTTAGCCTAGTTCCAGAAATTTTCAATCCCATCAACGTGATTTTTTGCTTCGACAAAATAGGTGATTAATTCTGCAATGCTTAAATTCGCTCACATCTAGCACATCGTAACTGTGATAATAATCGGTGTAATACTATCAGGCATGATTTTCCTTTTAATAACAGGGAGGTAAGATGTATTTCTTAGTGTTTCCAACGATAACAGTATAGACTTTCCATTTCGTTTCAACATGCCCAAAACGGCCGTTTTACCCTTCACGCCTCACCCTGTTTTCCTTTTCTTTTACCACCAAAATAGCTTTCATCTAGTTCAATTTCACCTGCAAACATTTCATTGGCATCTTGAGCTAAATGGTGGCTAATCACCTCCCTGATTTTGTGATAAAATAAGGCAGTTGACTTAGAGTTAATTTGTGCAAGAACAGGTTGTTACTTCAAACCAAAAAATTCTAGCAGTTTTTCTGTATAAATTTCTTGAGTTTACAATGAGTTATCTTCATTTTTATAGACCAATGCAACTGCTAATCTAATACAGCCTTTAATTATTATGGTTTACAGTAAATTACTGGAATAATATTCATATCTTTTGCCGCATGTGAAAAAGAGGATATAATCCATAGTAATTGTGTTATATTTCCTTTTGTGGTTGCTCCCCGTTTTATCTTCCTGAACTCATCACATATCTGTTTTTTTGATAAAAATGGACAACATAATATGCATTTTCTAGATAAGAAATGATTTTTTAGCAATAAATCTAATTCTGACTCAAAATTTTTTGAATTACCTTTTCTGACCCTAGATATGCTAGTTCTCACTGAATTAGATGTCGTATATACGTTCATAAATTTTGGATTTAATTTCTTATTGATAAATTGATCTCTTGAAAAATACATATTCCCTATATTTTTAATTGCTTGTCCAACAACGTCATGTAACTTACTTGCCGATAGGCTTACATCATCATTATATTTCGAATGAATAAAGTTAATTGATTTATCTCTTAAATTTATAGTTATATGATCAGCCCATTCATCACCAAAATCATCACAAAAAATGTAATCATCTTCTTGATGTAAATTCTCTACAAAGCCAAAAATAGAATTACTAGAAAATTGTGTGCTGTTTTCTGTTAGGGGCTCTTCTTTAGGTTCTTTCTCACCTTTTACTGTAAAATTATTCTTAGGAACTAGTATATCCAAAATATTATCTATATCAGATATCCCTGATTTATCTTGGAAGCAATAACCCATGAAGTACATATACTTGGGATCTGTAAATGTAACACTATATAATGTATACTTTTTAATATAGTCCTGAAGGCTAAGCTCTTTCCCATTCTCTTCTATCTTTAACCGCTTAAGTATGTTAATCTCTATAGAAATTGTTCTCTTATTAATTTTTAATATGTCACTTTTACCTAAGCCATTTACCAAAAATAACTTAGGGTCAGTTCTCCCAGATAAATCATAAACTCTCTCTAAATATAGAACCAACTTATCTTTAAATTTTTCCTTAATATAGACTTTACTAGACTTTGAGCGATAAAAATAAATATTATTGTCAAGAGCATCTATCAACTTACTAGCTTCAATCAAAATAGAGCTAGGTTTTACACCTGATTCTATTATTTCATTCAAATCAATTCTTTTAGCAAAACTATCCAAAAATTCATTGTTAGTTCCATTTTTAATTTTTTCAATACTTGTATCAACCCAATTAATTAGACTAGTAAAATCAACTCTTTGAGAGAGTTCATTAACTCTTCCACTGCTAGATATTATAAAATAGAAGAGCCCTGTCTGACTTTTATATGAGATGGTATGGATCTTCCTGCTCCATAAAGAGACAAAACGCCATTTAGATTAGCTGCTTCATATGATCGAGCTCTTATAGCCTTATCTGATATTGTCATATTTCTTAAAGATAACTTCTGATATTCAGCGTTTTGAGATATAAGAGAGTTATTACTTAATAACTCAAACTTTTTATCAATTATTTTAGAAATACTAGAGCAACTTTTACTCAACACTACTAATACATTATCTATCTCAATTAATATTATATAGGCATGGATAATATCACTAATTTTTACTTCTTTATCTTGATTATTAATGAAATACACTGTTCTTTCTGAAGGAAAAATACGTAAGGAATATAAATATAACTTTCCATTCACTTCAATCTCTTTTTTTACTTCATCAATTAAAAATCCCTTTCCCTCCTGACAATTCCTACTCGCACAATCAAGAAGTTCTACATGATTAATATCCTGCTCTTTAGATCTATAGAAGTAAGCATTCTTTGTTAGCGATAGCATTGATATATCCAAATTAGACATACATTTTTTCTCCATATTATATGTTTCTTATAAAAGCCATAAATAATTCAGGATTCATTAAAAATAAATACTTTCATTATTTATTTTAAAACGACTCTCGCATTTCTGAACAATCGCATCCACGCACCATCTTCTGTCCAGTCTTCTGGATACCACGAGTTGGAAACCGCACGGTAAACACGCTCAGGGTGTGGCATCATTATGGCGACACGTCCGTTGCGGTTGGAAAGGGCGGTGATGCCGTCAATCGAGCCGTTCGGGTTGGCTGGGTATTGAGTGGTTGACTTGAGATCATTATCAATATATTGCGCGATAATCAAATTTTGCTCGCGCAGCATCGCAAGTTGTTGATCGTTTTTGAACTCAACACGTCCTTCACCGTGCGAAACCGCGATTGGCATATGAGAGCCTGCCATTCCGTTAAACCATAAAGACGCTGTATCATTGATACGCACCATTGCCGCGCGCGCTTCAAAACGCTCTGATTGGTTACGCACAAAACGTGGCCAAGCTTCTGTTCCTGAGATAATTTCAGCCAAATTCGCCAACATTTGGCAACCATTACATACCCCTAAGGCAAGGGTGCTTTCACGCTCAAAGAAAGTGGCAAATTGATCACGAAGTGCGGTGTTAAATAGGATAGATTTTGCCCAGCCGCCACCAGCACCTAGCACATCACCATAAGAGAAACCACCACAAGCAACAAGGGCTTGGAAGTCTTTTAAGTGATGACGTTGCTGTTGTAAATCGCTCATATGCACATCAATAGCATCAAAACCTGCTCGGTCAAAGGCGGCTGCCATTTCATAATGGCTGTTCACCCCTTGCTCGCGTAAAATAGCAATGCGTGGACGTACACCTGTAGCAATATAAGGGGCGGCAATGTCTTCATTGACATCATAAGTTAAAGACACGGAGAAGCCTTTATCATTTGGATTTTTCTTCGCAGCAAATTCTTGATCGGCACATTCTGGATTATCACGCAATGCCTGCATTTTGTGGGTCAATTCCGCCCAAATGCCACGCAATTCAGAACGAGTTTCTTTTAATAACACTTTTGTGCCACGGGTAATTTCAAATTGGTCATCTTGGTTTACTGTGCCGAGTTCTTTCAACAGCGGTAGCACGCCATTTTGTTCAAAAATGTGGCGAACGACGTTGAGATCGCTTTCTTTCACTTGGATCACCGCACCGATTTCTTCATTAAAGAGGACGGCGAGATCGTTATCGCCTAAGGCACTGATGTCCACCGATAATCCGCAATGCCCCGCAAATGCCATTTCTGCAAGAGTGATGATTAAACCACCATCGGAGCGGTCGTGGTAGGCGAGCAATTTTTGTTCATTCACCAGTTGTTGCATTGCATTGAAGAAGCCTTTCAGGCTTTCCACATTCACTACATCTGCGGGTTTATCACCTAATTGTTTATAAACCTGCGCCAATGCCGTTGCACCTAAGCGATTTTTGCCTTCACCTAAATCAATCAATAATAAACGGCTGCTGCCTTTATCTGTGCGTAATTGTGGCGTAGCGGTTTTGCGCACATCTTCCACGCGCGCAAAGGCACTGATAACTAAGGAAAGCGGTGCGGTAACGGATTTTTGTTCGCCATTTTCCTGCCAAGTGGTTTTCATTGACATTGAATCTTTCCCCACTGGAATGGTCAAGCCTAATTGCGGGCAAAGTTCTTCCCCCACGGCTTTCACGGCTTCATAAAGCCCAGCATCTTCGCCCGAATGCCCTGCGGCAGACATCCAGTTTGCAGAAAGTTTAATGCGTTTAATATCACCAATATCTGTTGCGGCAATATTGGTTAGGCTTTCCGCAACCGCTAAGCGTGCGGAGGCAGCGAAATCTAACAATGCCACAGGCGCACGTTCGCCCATTGCCATTGCTTCACCGTGATAGCTGTCTAAAGAGGTGGTGGTAACCGCACAATCCGCCACAGGGATTTGCCACGGGCCGACCATTTGATCCCGTGCTACCATTCCCGTTACGGAACGATCGCCAATGGTGATTAAGAAGGTCTTTTCCGCCACCACAGGCAAGCGTAAGACACGATGCAACGCTTCTTTGAGCTGAATTTGAGATTGATCTACGGCAGGATTATTCACCTGTGCTGATGCCACATCGCGGGTCATTTTCGGTGTTTTTCCTAATAACACATTCATTGGCAGATCGATAGGATCGTTGGCAAAATGATCATCGTGCAAGGTGAGATGTTGCTGTTCTGTGGCTTCTCCAATCACCGCGAAAGGTGCGCGTTCACGCTGACAAAGTTGCTCAAGCAAAGCAAGTTTTTCAGGGGCGACCGCAAGCACGTAGCGTTCTTGTGATTCGTTACACCAGATTTCTAACGGCGACATTCCTTTCTCATCGCATAAAATTTCACGCAGTTCAAAGCGTCCGCCACGTCCGCCATCGTGTACTAGCTCAGGCATTGCATTAGAAAGCCCTCCAGCCCCCACATCGTGGATAAATAAAATCGGGTTGTCATCGCCCATTTGCCAACAGCGATCGATAACTTCTTGGCAACGGCGTTCCATTTCGGGGTTATCACGTTGCACGGAGGCAAAATCAAGATCCTCTTTGGATTTGCCTGATGCCATAGAAGACGCCGCACCACCGCCTAAGCCGATATTCATTGCTGGGCCGCCAAGCACGATCAATTTCGCCCCCACAGGGATTTCCCCTTTTTGCACGTGTTCGGCACGGATATTCCCAATTCCGCCTGCTAACATAATAGGCTTGTGATAGCCACGCACTTCTTCGCCATTGAAACTGTTCACTTTTTCTTCGTAAGTGCGGAAATAGCCCAATAACGCAGGGCGGCCAAATTCATTATTAAATGCCGCACCGCCTAATGGGGCTTCAAGCATAATGTCGAGTGCGGAGGCAATGCGATTAGGTTTTGATAGCGGAGCTTCCCAAGGTTGTTCAAAGTCAGGAATGATAAGGTTCGACACCGAAAAGCCCACCAAACCCGCTTTCGGTTTTGCCCCCCGCCCTGTTGCCCCTTCATCACGGATTTCCCCGCCTGAACCTGTGGCAGCCCCGGGGAAAGGGGAAATGGCGGTTGGGTGGTTGTGCGTTTCCACTTTCATTAAAATGTGAGCGTCTTCTTGATGATAGCGATATTGTCCATCTTGATCAGGGAAAAAGCGCCCAACCTTTGAACCTTCCATTACCGCTGCGTTATCTTTATAAGCAGAAAGCACATAATCAGGGGTTTTCTCAAAGGTATTTTTGATCATTTTAAACAGGGATTTTTCTTGCTTTTCGCCATCAATGATCCAATCGGCATTAAAAATTTTGTGGCGACAATGCTCTGAATTGGCTTGGGCGAACATATAAAGTTCCACATCCGTTGGATTACGTCCAAGTGCGGTGAAATTTTCCAGCAAATAATCAATTTCATCTTCTGCCAACGCTAAACCCAATTCCACATTGGCTTGTTCTAGGGCTTGGCGACCACCGTTTAAAATATCTACTCGGGTAAAGGCTTTCGGCACTTGATGTTGGAATAAGATTTCCGCTTCTTGTGGCGTGCGGATCACCGTTTCCATCATTCGGTCATAAATATGGCTAATGAGTTGAGCCTGCTCTTTCTCATTTAACGCACGTTCTAACTCAAAATAAAACGCCAACCCACGCTCTAAACGCACCACTTTATTTAAACCGCAGTTGTGTGCAATGTCCGTGGCTTTTGATGACCAAGAAGAAATCGTCCCCACTCGTGGAATCACGATAAAGCATTCTCCTTTTGGCTCGTGCTGAGCCAAAGTTGGGCCGTAATGCAATAATTGGGTTAATTCTTGTTCTTCCAACGCATTAAGGGCTTCGCTTAGCTCGGCAAAATGCACATATTCGGCATAACAGAATTTAACGGGAAGCTGAGCTTGTTGGAAGCGAAGAGAAAGTTGATTTAAACGGAATGGGGAAAGGGCTGGTGAGCCACGAAAAATCTGTAACATAGACTTTACCATTGGTTAGATGAATAAAAAACTCGCCTATTATAAAAGAATTTCGCGCAAAACGAAAACGTTTGCGTAAAACTAACGATAAAGAAAAGAGCGGTTAAAAAGTAGTGTATTTTTCATGAATAAAAAAATAGTGAAAAAACAACCGCACTTTTGGTTTAAGGAAAAGGGCGGTTGTTAGTTAGCTAAGCCAAGCGAGGGATTTAGTTTGATTTTTTACGACGTTTTAAAGTATCAAGTAATACGGCAAAGACGATGATTAAACCTTTTACAATTTGTTGCCAGTAAGGATCGACACCTAACATATTTAGACCTTTGTTGGTTGTGCCTATAATCAATGCGCCAATTACGCACATTGGAATGCTACCAAAACCACCACTTAATGATACGCCACCGATTACCGCAGCAGCAATTGCATCAAGTTCCCAAGCTAATCCGTAAGAAGGGTTACCTGCATAGGTGCGAGCTGCAAGCAATGCACCCGCCAAACCAGATAATGCGCCCGCTAAGGTATATACCCAAATTAAGGTTTTGGTGGTGTTAATCCCACAAATTTTTGCCGCGTTAAGATTTCCGCCTACTGCATAAACATGGCGGCCAAAGGTGGAGCGGCTAAGTAAAATGTGTGATCCAATCACAATCAAAATATATAAAATCACCAATCCAGGTAAGCCGAAAACATTTACATCGGCAATCCAAGTAAAGGCCTCGGAGGAGGCGTCAATTGGGCGTCCATCTGAATACAATTGTGCAGCACCACGCGCAATAATCATCATACCTAAGGTGGCAATAAAAGGCGGAATTGCGCCTACTGCGGTTAATGTTCCATTAATTGCACCGAGCAGTGCGCCCAATGCTAATGAAATCGCAAAAGCGAGAATAGCCGCACTTACGGAATCCCCGCCAGTAACCACGGAGGCGGAAACTACTGCGGTGAGTGCAACGACAGAGCCTGAGGATAAATCGATCCCTGTGGTGATAATTGCAAACGTTACGCCGATAGCAATAATCCCAAACATTGAAACTTGTTCAATAATACTCCAGACCGTACGAGCAGAGAAAAAACCATCAATTGAGAGGGAGAGGGCTAAAAAGAGTCCAATTAAGATAAAAACCATTCCATAAGCGTTTATGATTTTCTTTAAAGTCGCGTGTGACATAATATATACCTCATTTGTTTTCACCATTTTACTGGTTTGAATGAATGTTGATCTGTTTATAAATGCTGTTATGCGCCTGACGCTAATTCTAAAACGCGTTCCTGCGTTAGTTCTTGATGTGGGATAATTCCAACTTGGTGCCCTTCGTGCATTACCATAACTCTATCGCTCATTGAAAGTAGCTCTAGCATATCTGATGTGATCATAATGATCGTTTTTCCTTGCTTTGAAAGCTCAACCATTAATTTATAGAGTTCTGCTTTCGCCCCTACATCAATACCTTTTGTTGGTTCATCAAGGATTAAAATATCAGGTTCAAGTAAAAGCCAACGTGCGAGTAATACTTTCTGTTGGTTTCCTCCTGATAGATTATTAGTAATCACTTCTACATTTGGCGCCTTAATTTTGAGCTTATCTTTTTGTTCATAAGCCGTTTTTTGCGCACGAGTTACTGATACCAAAAAGTTTTCCAAGTAAGGAGACATTTTCGGCATAATCATATTGTCAGTGATACTTAAATTAAGAAATAGCCCAGTTAATTTACGATCTTCTGTTACAAAACCAATTTTGTATTTCATTGCATCTAAGGGATTATGAATTTCAGCTTTTTCACCATGAATGTAAATTTCTCCGCTATCTGCTGGCTTATAGCCAAATAACCCTTCTACTATTTCAGAACGCCCTGCCCCTACCAAGCCAGCAATACCAAAAATTTCTCCTTTGCGAACTTTGAAATTAATATTTTGATATTTTCCTGCACGGCTAAAGTTTTTAACTTCAACAACAATTTCATCTGAAATCTCGAAACGCTCACGTTGGAACATTTCAGACATATCTCGCCCAACCATCATTGCGATAAGCTGATCTTTAGTAATATCTGACGTTGCTTTTGTACCAACATATTGCCCATCACGAATTACGGTAATCTCATCAGAAACTTTAAATACCTCATCTAATTTATGTGAAATAAAAATAATGGCGATACCACGATTTTTCACAATATCAATAATACGATAAAGTTGTTCTACCTCAGTTTCAGTCAATGCCGTGGTCGGTTCGTCCATAATAATCACTTTCGCATCATTTGAGACGGCAGTTGCAATGGCGACAAGTTGTGCTTTCGCAACAGAGACTTCAGACATTTTGACGGTAACATCCATTGGCACGCCAAGATCATTGAGAATTTCTGCTGCTCTTGCATTCATCTCTTTTTGATTAAGTAAGAAACGTCCTTTTGTAATTTCGCGCCCAAGATAGAAATTATCTGCAATGGTTAAATTGGCGGCAGGTGAAATTTCTTGCGGCACCATTGTTAAGCCATGTCGAATAGCGTCAATAGGTCGGGTAGGTTTAAAAGGTTTATCATCTAAAATTAACTCACTGCCTACATCGGGGGTGTAAATGCCGTAAAGCACTTTCATCAATGTGGATTTACCTGCGCCATTTTCACCCATTAAGGCGTGAATAGATCCTCTTTTTACTTTTAAATTAATTCCATCTAATGCTTTTACCCCAGGAAATGTTTTAGAAACATTACGCATTTCTAAAATATAGGGCAATTTTGTCGCTGTACTCATACTCTACTCCTTCATATCAATATTTATCAGAGTTATTCTTTATATTTATTGAGATATTGTGCTTTTTTATCAGGTGTAACTAACTCAAATGGAATCCATTTTATGGCGGGAACTTTTTCTCCTTTTGCCGCTTTATACGCCAGTTCAATACTCATTCTGCCTTGTTCTGCAGCCGACTGAAATATAGTGGCATCTAAGCCTTTACCAAGATATTCAAGCGCATCTGGTGTTGCATCAATACCGATAATAATTATTTCATCATCAGCAATCCCTGCTTTCCTTGCTGCAAGTAATGCACCGATTGCCATTTCGTCATTATTTGCTAGCACTACATTAATATTTTTGTGTACCGCAAATAAATTTTCGGCGACTTCCATTGCTTTCGCTCTATCCCATTTTGCCTCTTGCTCGGAAAGGATATTGATTTCAGGGTGAGAAGCTAAAACAGATTTATTTCCTTCTGTGCGTTTAATTTGTGCATCAAGTCCTAAAGGACCTAATAAAATAATGGCATTAGCAGGTTTTCCATTTAATGTGCGTAAAACGAATTCGCCTTGCATTTTTCCACTGGTAATTTCCTCCGAACCTACATAGCTGGTGAGGTATTGCATATCTTCATCATTCGGTTTAACCGTAACAGCAATTAATGGAATTTTTGCTTTCTTTGCTTTTAAACCTATTGATTTCACAATTTTAGGATCGGTTAGCATTACAACAATGGCATCAACATCAATAAAGTTTTCAATATCATTCAACATTTTTGCCGGATCGCCATTTGCATCTGCAAATTTGAGTTTTACATCCTGATGCGCCTTTTCAAATTTCTGCATTGCATCTTGTAAATAAGTGGGATACTTATCCGACAAGCTATACATCGACACACCTATGGTTAAGGATTTGGCAAATAATGCGGGAATAAAGAAGATGCCAAGAAGTAGGAAGAATAGTTTTTTCAACATCACTTACACTCCAAAAATAACTTAAAAATGAACCGCACTTTGAGTTATCTCGTATCAGTTAAAGGAAAGGACAAAGTCAGCACTTTGCCCTTCAGTATGAGTGTTATTTGTATTTGGCTTGATATTCCTCTTTTTTATCTGGGGTAACTAATTCAAATGGAATCCATTTGATGGCAGGCACTTTTTCTCCTTTTGCCGCTAAATATGCCACTTCTGCACCAGCAGAGCCTTGCCCCTTGGCTGATTGATAGACGGTAGCATCAAGCCCTTTGCCTAAATATTCCAAGGCATCTGGCGTGGCATCTAAGCCAACAATAAGAATGTCTTCATCTTTTAGTCCAAGTTTACGTGACGCAAGCAACGCCCCAATTGCCATTTCATCATTGTTGCTCACCACAACATTAATCTCTTTATTTGCAGCCAATACGTTTTCAGCAATACTCAACCCTCTATCGCGTTCCCATTTTCCTTCTTGCTCTGTCGCGATGTTGATATTTTTATGTTGTGCAAAAATATCTTTGTTACCTTGAGTACGCTTAGTAACAGCATCTTGCCCTAAAGGCCCTAATAAAATTAATGCATTACCCGATTTGCCATCTAACGTATTCACAATAAAATCCGCTTGAATACGTCCGCCTTCAATCTCATCAGATCCCACATAGCTTGTAACGTATTTCATATCTTCATCATTAGGTTTACGATTGACAATAATGAGAGGAATTTTGGCTTTTTGTGCTTTACGTCCAATGACCTTAACAATATTTGGATCTGTAGGGACAACAAGTAAAGCATCAACATTTTGATCGATAAATGTTTCTACATCATTTAACAAACGAGCGGGATCGCCATTTGCATCGGATAATTTAATTTCCACATCATCGTGTTTTGCATCAAAATCACGAATCGAATCTTGTAAATATGTTTGCCATTTATCAGCGAAAGAATTCATTGGGGCACCAATCACAAGCTGCTTACTCATCACCGCTTGAGAGGTCAATAACAATCCGCCACATAACATTGCTAATAGTGTTTTTTTCATTCTTCTACTCCTATTTTAAAGGTTAGATTGATTACAAAGCCGAAATACCACTATATTGCACAAGGCCTATTTTGTGAATATAAATTTCAATTTTAGATAATTTTGAAACAAATTATCTATTTTTATATATAGCATTAAGGTCAAAGGCTCGCAATCATCAAGTTAAAAAATTGTGAATTAGATCGTGTTTTGCCATTTAAAAATAGAAAAAAGCACATAAAAACTCACATTTTTTCCACCGCACTTATAAAAAATGAAGGTTTAAGCATTTTTCTACCCTTTGATGAGCTTTTCATCGCATAAATCTAGTCCCTAACCAAAAATTTGATCTCCATAACAAAATGAAACATTTCCGTTTGATCATCCAATATTTGAAATGTATATTTCAATCAATGGAGTTTCTTTGATGTAATCAACTTATCTAAAAAGATATAAGGAATCGTTATGTTAGCCTTTATTTCCTTTGTAGGTTTTACGGCATTAGTTGCTGTGTTAGCTTGGTGGTACACCAGAAAAGACGATCTGAGTAACTCGGAAGGGTATTATCTCGCAGGGCGCTCATTAACCGCGGTGTTCATAGCAGGCTCAATGATGCTGACCAATCTTTCTACGGAACATTTAGTTGGCTTGAATGGATTGGCTTATCGTCAAGGATTTATCGTAATGGCTTGGGAAGTGATCGCAGCCATCACCATTGCCGCGTTCGCCCTTTATTTTCTGCCTAAATATCTAAAGCTAGGGATAGCAACAATCCCTGAATTTTTAGAAAAACGCTTTGATAAAGGCACACTACTGATCACCTCCTTACTTTTTTAGGCTGCTATGTCATCTCCTTATTACCTATCGTGCTTTATACTGGTGCTTTAGCATTAGAAAGTTTATTCCAAGTTTCTATGGTCTTTGGCGTGAGCAAAACGACTGCTATTTGGATAATGGTATGGGGCATTGGCATTCTAGGTTCAATTTATGCTATTTTTGGTGGCTTAAAAGCGGTTGCTGTATCTGATACGATTAATGGCGTTGGGTTATTAGTTGGCGGTATTTTAGTTACCGTTTTAGGGCTTGCCTATGTCGGGGCAGGAAACCCTTGGGAAGGGCTGAAAGAAGTCTATCAAGCTAATCCAGACCATTTTAATTCTATTGGCAATAAAAATTCCGTTGTCCCATTCTCCACATTATTTACCAGAATGATTGTATCCAACCTATTCTTCTGGTGTACAAATCAATCTATTATCCAACGTGCTTTAGGTGCAAAAAACCTCAAAGAAGGGCAAAAAGGAGTACTATTCTGTGCATTCCTAAAATTGTTAGGACCTTTACTCATTATCCTTCCGGGAATTGTTGCCTTCCACATTTTCCAAGGACAACTTGATGTGCCAGATCAAGCCTATCCAGATCTTGTACACCTTGTTTTACCTGAAGCATTAGTCGGTTTTTTTGCTGCGGTTGTCGTAGGTGCTGTGCTTTCAACATTTAATAGCGCATTAAATTCTTCCGTTACGCTTTTCTCTCGCAACGTATATAAAACTCAACTCAATCCTAATGCGAGCGATCTTCAATTAGTCAAAGTCGGAAAGATTGTCGGCACAGTTTTAGCAATCATTGCAATGATTGTGGCACCACTGGTTGCTAATGCGCCAGAAGGGCTTTACTTCCTAATTCAACAGCTACAAGGTATTTTTAACGCTCCGATTTTAAGTGTAGTTGTAGTGGGGCTGCTAACCAAACGCGTTCCACCAATTGCGGCAAAATTTGGCTTAATTTTTGGTATGGTTGCTTACATTTTCTGTTCATTTGTTATTAAAGTGGATATTCACTTCTTCCACTTAATCGCCATTCTCTTTGCGATTAATGTAGTGGTCATGCTTATTATTGGTAAAATTGCGCCAATGGAAACACCATATAAAGAAGAATACACCAAACAGGTGGATATTAAACCTTGGGCGTTAGCAAAACCAGTCGCATTAATTATTAGCTTCCTTTCTTTCACTATGTACATTTTTATGGCGCATAATGTCCCTGATTATGTTTGGATTGGCTACTACTGCCTTGGCGCAACATCAATTTTGTATTTTGTCTATGCACTTGTTAAAGAAAAAACAGCACAGTTGAAATCTTAATATAACAGCCACAAAAAACGCCCGAAATGGGCATTTTTTTGAAATCAAATCCCCAATCCCTGCCGAATAAGCTGTTCTTTCAACAAGCTGAATTGATTGGTGGCGCTAAGGCCGATGCCGCGGGCAAGTTTTTTCAGCGGGTTGTTGCCGGCGAAGAGATCTTTTAAGCCTTGCATTGCTATGAGCATTTTTACCGCTTCGGCTTTGCGTGTGCGTTCGTAATAACGTAGGTTGCGGTATTCACCGATGTCTAAGCCTAGGGCAAAATGTTTTTCAATTTCTTGCGCCAGTAGTAGGGCATCTTGCAAGCCGAGATTTACCCCTTGTCCTGCCAGTGGGTGAATGGTGTGTGCGGCATCGCCAATTAGGGCGATACGCGGTTGAGCGAAGTTGCGTGCATAGCGCGCGGTAAGCGGAATGGCTTGGCGTTCGCTTTGCACTTCACATAATCCCAGCTGATTATCAAAGGCGATACTCAGCTGTTTGTTGAATTCTGTTTGTTCACAGCAGCTCAACTGTTTGGCTTGTTCTGGCGAAAGCGACCACACTATAGAACACAGATTTTCTTGATGTAATGGCAAGAACGCCAAAATGCTATCTGGAGCAAAAATTTGTCTGGCGCAGTGTTGATGTGGCTCTGCGGTTTTCACGTTACATACTAAGGCATATTGCCCATAATCGCGGAAAATAAGCGGAATATTAGCTTTTTGACGTAGCCACGAATTTGCGCCGTCTGCGCCCACAACCAGTTTCCCCGCTAACATTTGTCCGTCTGTTAAGGTGAGAATGGCGGTGCTTTCGTTAATGCCCAAGTGTTGTGCTGTTGCGTTGAAAATTTCCACATTTTCTTGTGTTGCCACTTGTTGCCACAGGCTATGTTGAATGATCTGGTTTTCCACAATATGCCCAAGGTGGGAAATGCCTAAGCCTTTGGTGTCAAATTCAATTTTGGCGAAACTGTCTTTTTCCCACACCAGCATTTTATCATAGGCGGTGGCACGTTCAGCTTGAATGGTTTGCCACGCGTTGAGTTCTTGCAATAAATGCTCGCTCGCAAGATTTAACGCGCTAACACGATAAGCTATATTCGTTAAAGAAAAATGTGGCGGATTAGGTTCGAGTAGGGCGATACGCATTGCGGTATTTTTTAATTTGGCAGCGAGCGCAAGCCCCACCATTCCACCACCGATAATAATTAGATCAAAATTTTTCACTATTCTAACCACCCTAATGCTGGTTTAATAAACTGCTGTTTGAGTAAATGAGATTGCGCCATTGCCATTAGCCCCAGATTCCGCCCAATTTGCAACGGTAATAATTCATTGGCAAAGAGAGAAACCAAGCCGTTGGTTAAGTTGATGAGCGTTGTTTGATTCCCTTGGCGTGCATTTTCATATTGGCTTAATAAAGAATAAGTGCCGAGATCTTGCCCTTGCATAAAGGCTTGGCTTAACAATTTAGCTAAGCAAATCACATCACGCATACCAAGATTGAAGCCTTGCCCTGCAATGGGGTGTAAGGTTTGTGCAGCATTGCCGACTAAGGCGGTGCGGTGATGAATGTGCTGGCTGGCTTGATATAACGCCAAAGGATAAGCAAAACGCTTGCCGCATTGTTGCAACTTGCCAAGCCGCCAGCCGAATTGTTGTTGTAGACGGGCAAGAAATGCGTCATCAGGCAATGCCATTAGCTCATCGGGTGATTTCACGCACCATACTAAGGACATTAAATTCTCTTGCATTGGCAGAAGCGCTAATGGGCCTTGCGCAGTGAAACGCTCAAAGGCACGCTGTTGGTGTGGCTGTTGTGCTTGAATGTTGGTGATAATGGCGGTTTGCTGATAATCGCGAAGTTTGTTGATCGCAATGTTGGCAGATTTCGCCACCAAAGATTGTGTGCCGTCTGCGCCGATAATCAGCTGACAAGATAAAGTGCGGTGATTTTTTAGCGAAATTTTCACCCGCACTTGCTCAAATTGGATTTGCTCAATCTCCACTGGGGAAAAATAATCAATGTTGGCGTATTGCTTGATTGCAGTCAGCAAGATTTCTCCCACAGGCTGTAAGGCGACCACCGCGCCCAATTGTTTTAGCTGAAATTCATCAGCGTGAAATTCGACTAAACCACTATGACCTTTATCGGAAACGTGAATATGCTCAATGGGGCAGGCAAGGGGTGAAATTTGTTGCCATAATGATTGTTGGTTAGGCAAATTGAGCTGCGCAAGCTGTTGACAAGAACCTGCTGAAAGGGCAATGCAACGGGCATCAAAACCGCTTTGCTGATGTTGTTGGGGCGCTTGTTTTTCTAATAACGCAATGCGCATTTTGCCTTGAGTTTGTGCGCTTAACGCTAAAGCAAGGGTGCAACCTGCCATTGCACCGCCCACGATAATCACATCATAATGCTTAATTTGTTCCATTTTTGCCCCATTTTACTTCACTGTTATTACGCGTTATGTGCCATCACTTGTTCGATTTCATCAATTTCTTTTGGCACGGCGCTGGTTAGCGCTTTGTTGCCGTATTCGGTGATCACAATATCATCTTCAATACGCACGCCAATGCCTTTATATTGCTCAGGCACATCGGCATTGCTTGGAATATACAAGCCCGGCTCAACCGTTAGCACCATACCCACTTCTAATGGACGATCGCGTAATTTGCTGTCTTTTTCAAGGCTATAACGCCCTACATCGTGCACATCAATGCCAAGCCAATGGCCTAATCCGTGCATATAAAAGGCTTTGTAGGCTTCATCGGCGATCAGCTGATCCACTTCCCCTTGCAAAATACCTAAGCGCACCAAACCTTCCACTTTAATGCGGATCACTTCTTGATTCACTTGCTGAATATTATTGCCTGCCACCAAGGATTTTATGGCGTGCTTTTGTGCATTTAGCACGATTTCATAAATTTCACGTTGGGCTTGGCTGAATTTGCCATTAACGGGATAGGTACGGGTAATATCGCCAGCGTAGTAAGCAAATTCACAGCCAGCGTCCACCAGTACCAATTCGCCGTCTTTCAAAGGCTGATCGTTTTCGTTGTAATGCAGAATACAGCCGTTTTCACCGCCTGCCACAATGCAATTAAAGGACGGAAAACGTGCGCCAAAGCGATTAAATTCGTGTAGCAATTCCCCTTCAATTTCAAATTCTAAGCGGTTCGGGCGGGTTTGTTTCATTGCGCGTAAATGCCCCAATGCGGTGATTTGTCCTGCTTGTTGTAAAAGCGCAATTTCATTGGTGGATTTGATTAAACGCATTTCATCTAAAATCGCAGCCCAATCAAAAACTTGCGAAAATTGCACCGCACTTTTCTCCAACAATTTATTGCCCCAAGGTTGTGGCTCAGGGTTATGGTAAAGTGCGGTAAAATTTTGGCTGATTTTTTGCCATTGTGGCGCAAAGTCTTCAATGGAATAGGCTTCGTTTAAGTTTAATTTAGCGGCTGCTTTTTCCACGCCCAGACGGCGACCATTCCAAGTTTCCATTAACGGATCAGAAGGGCGTAAGAACAATATTGTGCGAGATTGTTGTGCGGTTTTGGCTAATACTAAGATCGCATCAGGCTCATTAAAGCCCGTTAAATACCAAAAATAGCTGTCTTGACGGAAAGGGTAGTGAGTGTCTTTGTTGCGCACTTGTTCTTGTGCCGAGAAAATAATCGCCAAGGAATTCTCCGCCATTTGCGCCAACAATTTTTCACGGCGTTGCACAAATTCTTCGGCAGGGATTTGGGCTAAATAAGCAAGATCCATCTTCGTTCTCCTTAATGTAATACGGTTTTCTGCGTGGCTTGGTAAGGGCGATAATGAGCATAAAGCACCGCCACCAAGGTGCGAACATATTCCGCCACTTGTTCTAAGGATTCCGCTAGCTCTTCAGGATCGTCATCTTCTTCATAAGCCAATACAGCAATATTTTGCAGATCATCTAAGGCTTCGCCAATTTCCCCCGTTTCTTTATCCATTTTCGCTTGCACTAAGCCTAAACCGAGCAAAAAGTGGCTTGTCCATTCTGAAAGGGCATCAATTTCGTTAAACACATCGCCGTTTTCTGGTAAGAAAAGTTGAAAGTTGAAGCTATCAATATCTTCTAAACTGTGCTGAATATCGTGGTAGAGCGCCGAAACCTCTTTTAACAAAGCTGTAGGGTAGGCCTCGCCATTGTTGGTAAATTCATTCATAAAAATCGGCCATTTTTGCTCACTCGCGCCGCCACAAATTAAACCAGTGAGAAAGCCGTGTAATTCGGCGGCGGTAACAGGAATGGTGGCTTGACGGAGTTTTTGTTCTAATTCGTCATAAGAGAGAATATCAGACATAATTTTTTCCTTTTGCTAAAGATAGGTGTAGTTTAGCACTGTTGGATTAAGCTAACCACAATCAGGCGGATTTTTATGACGAAAAATATTTGCTATGGCATAATAGCGAAAAAATTTATTTTCACTGAGGATAAGTATGTCATCGCAAAGCATTGAATTGTCCGTATTAGGACAGGTTTTACGTTTAAATTGTCAAGAAGATCAACACGATGCCTTACGCCAAGCTGCTCGCGCGTTAGATCAACGAGTATCTGAGATGAAGGAACGGACAGGCATCTTACAATTGGAAAAAGTCCTTTCTATCGTGGCGTTAAATCTAAGCTATGAGCTCATCCAACAGCAGCAAGTTACACAGAAAATTGAACAAGCAGTTAGCACACAAATCAAACAGCTAGATAGCTCTTTGGAAGGCATTTTGGCGCAAAAAACGAATGTCTGATGAAATAATATGATCTTAGCTAAGAATTGGAAAAATTAAGCTAGTCAATACGGTTAAATTGCGTTAGTATTACCACAAATTTAAAGATTACCTGAGATGTTCGCTAGTGGGTTACGTCCCTGAGCCGATACTTAACATCTTATGAATCGGTTTCCTATTGTTGGTGTGCAAGCTTACCTTGGCGCAAGCCCTGATGTAAGAAGCCTAAAAACGATAACGACTGATTCCCTTGAACCGTAGGGTTCAAGGACCGACCACTCACAACGGCATCTCGGGTTCTTCCATAAAACAATGAACCTCACAACTCGCAATCAACAACGCCAAATTATTCGCCAACAAATTCGTCAATTACGGCAATCTCTTAGCCCAGCTGAGCAAAACCTTGCTGAACAAAAAATCACTCAACAAGCCCTTGATCTCATAGAAAAAAAACAAGCTAAGCATATCGGATTGTATCTTTCGTTTGATGGCGAAATCTCAACAAAACAGGTCATTCAGCAATTATGGAAAAAAAACATCGCTGTTTATCTGCCCATTCTGCATCCTTTTTCAGCTAATAATTTGCTCTTTCTCCGCTATCACCCAAACAGCCCATTGCAAAAAAATAAATTTGGCATCTTAGAGCCCAAATTAGACGTCCGAAATGTTCTCCCAACTAATGAACTTGACATCATATTTACCCCACTTGTCGCCTTTGATAAACAAGGCAACCGCCTTGGAATGGGTGGCGGCTTTTACGACCGCACTTTGCAAAACTGGCAACAAAAAAACTTCCTCCCCATCGGCTTAGCCCACCAATGCCAACAAGTGGACGTATTACCCGTAGAAAGCTGGGATATCCCGTTGTTTGGGGTGTTGGTGGGGTGATAAGTTAATAAAATAATAAGTGCGGTGCAATTTTCACGATTTTTTTCGTTTCGCTCTCGGGTGTGCGGAATCGTAAACCTGTGCTAAATGTTGGAAATCAAGGTGGGTGTAAATTTGTGTGGTAGAAAGATTGCTATGCCCAAGTAGCTCTTGCACGACACGTAAATCAGAGCTGCTTTCAAGCATATGCGTGGCGAAAGAATGGCGTAGTTTATGAGGGTTCAAATGGCTAGATAGCCCTTGTTTAATACCCCACACTTCCATACGTTTCTGGATTGAACGGTGGCTCATTCGGTTACCAAGCTGGCTAACAAACAAGGCATCATCTTTTGGATTAAATAACAACCGCACTTTTAGCCATTGCTGAAGCGCGTGCGAAGCATAGCGCCCAAAAGGCAAAATTCGCTCTTTGTTGCCTTTCCCGATTACACGCACTTCACGTACTCGCAGATTGATGCTATTTAAGTTCAGCCCTTGCAATTCAGATAAACGCAAACCTGAACTATACATTAGCTCTAGCATCGCTTTATCCCGCAAATCGATTGGCTCTTTACTGTCGTTGGCTAATAATTGTTGAACCTGTTCGTTATCCAAATTTTTAGGTAAATGCTTGCCTTGCTTCGGTGCAGATACGCCAACCGCAGGATTCACAGAAAGCTCACCTTGCTGTACAAGAAAGCTCAAAAATTGGCGTAATGCCGATAAGCGCAAGGCTAAACTTTTTTCGTGTAAGCCTGCTTTTTTGCTTTGCGCTAACACAAAGCGCACCACACTGGGGGTTACCTGCTGCCACTGAGAAATTTCATTTTCCTGCAACAACGCCACCACCGCCTCAAGCTGACGCTGGTAATTGCTCAATGTATGTGGACTTACCTGCCGTTCAATGCGCAGATAATTCCAATAATTATTGAGTTGTTGGTGCATTTCAATTTCTCTATTAAAAACAACGTGAAAAACAAAGTGCGGTGCAAAATAATGGATAATTACAACCTAATCACCCCATCATAAATATGCGTGGCATCGCCTGTCATATAAAGTGGGTGGCCTTCGCCTTGCCATTCGATAGTCAAGCTGCCACCGGGAAGATCCACTTGCACTTTGTTATCCAAAAGGCCTTGCATAATGCCCACCGCGGCGGCGGCACAAGCGCCACTGCCACAGGCTTGGGTTTCGCCAGCACCGCGTTCATAAACGCGTAATTTAATGTGGTTACGATTAATCACTTGCATAAAGCCTGCGTTTACGCGTTCAGGAAAACGTTCGTGGCTTTCTAATAGAGGGCCTAATTGCTCTACATTAGCGGTGGTAATGTCTTCCACTTGCACCACGCAATGTGGGTTACCCATAGAAACCGTGCCACATAGCACGGTTTGAATGTCGGTGCGTAAAATGTAGTTTTTCTCGAATTTGTTGGCGATAAATGGGATCTTCGCTGGTTCCCAAATAGGTTCGCCCATATTCACGCGGATCATTCCGTCATCTTGCACCGTTAGGATCATTTTGCCTTTGGCGGTGCTGACTGCGATGTCTTTTTTGTTGGTTAGCCCTTTCATTGTCACAAAGCGAGCAAAACATCTCGCACCATTGCCACATTGTGCCACTTCACTGCCGTCAGCGTTGAAAATGCGATAGTGAAAATCCAAATCAGGATCATAAGGTGGCTCAACCACTAAAAGTTGATCAAAGCCAATTCCTGTGTGGCGATCCGCCAATTTTTTAATGGTTTCCGTTGGAAAGTAAACATTCTGCGTTACCGCATCCACCACCACAAAATCATTGCCTAATCCGTGCATTTTGGAAAATTGCATTTTTCCGTCCTTATTGAAAATCGTTAATTAGGCGCAATTATAAAGGTGAAGTGAGATTGAGTAAACTCTCCATTAGTGCAACCTATCGTTCTAAAATGATTAATAGATTTTTTTTAAATTTTTTTCATTTTACTCTTGAAATTGCCAAATTAGTCTTCACTTACTTGAACAAGCCAAGCCGTACAAGCTAGGCAACAGAATTTAATATTGAGGAAGAATAGATTATGAATATAGAAAAATTTACTACTAGATTTCAACAAGCCTTGAGTGAGGCACAATCTTTAGCTTTAGGCAAAGATAATCAGTTTATTGAACCAGTGCATTTAATGACCGCACTTTTAAATCAAGAAGGCGGATCTATTGCCCCGATTTTAACCGCCAGTGGCGTGAATGTGGCATTATTCCGCAATGAGCTTAATGCTGAACTCAACCGCTTACCGCAGGTTTCTGGTAACGGTGGTGATGTGCAGATTTCACGCAACTTGGTGAATTTATTAAATTTATGCGACAAGCTCGCACAGCAAAAACAAGATAAATATATTTCATCAGAACTCTTTTTATTAGCCGCGTTAGAAGAAAAAGGCAGCTTAAGCGAAATATTACGCAAGTGCGGTGCAAAAAAAGAGAATTTACAACAAGCGATTGAACAAATTAGAGGAGGTCAGTCAGTGAACGACCAAAACGCAGAAGAAAGCCGTCAGGCATTAGAAAAATATACTATTGATTTAACCGCGCGTGCGGAAAGTGGCAAATTAGATCCTGTGATTGGACGTGATGAAGAAATTCGCCGTACTATTCAAGTGTTACAACGCCGGAGTAAAAATAATCCAGTATTAATTGGTGAGCCAGGTGTTGGTAAAACCGCGATTGTTGAAGGCCTTGCGCAGCGTATTGTAAATGGCGAAGTGCCAGAAGGGTTAAAAAACAAACGCGTACTTTCCCTTGATATGGGCGCATTAATTGCGGGGGCAAAATACCGCGGTGAGTTTGAAGAGCGCTTAAAAGCCGTGCTTAACGAAATCGCCAAAGAAGAAGGGCGTGTGATTTTATTCATTGATGAAATTCATACAATGGTTGGTGCAGGTAAAACTGACGGCGCAATGGACGCAGGTAACTTATTAAAACCTTCCCTTGCACGTGGTGAATTGCACTGTGTGGGCGCCACCACCCTTGATGAATATCGTCAATATATTGAAAAAGATGCCGCACTTGAGCGCCGTTTCCAAAAAGTCTTTGTGGACGAACCAAGTGTTGAAGACACCATCGCTATCTTGCGTGGTTTGAAAGAACGTTATGAAATTCACCATCACGTTCAAATTACAGACCCTGCAATCGTTGCGGCGGCGACACTTTCGCATCGTTATATTTCAGATCGTCAATTACCAGACAAAGCCATTGATTTAATTGACGAAGCGGCATCCAGTATTCGTATGGAAATCGATTCCAAACCGCAACCATTAGATAAATTGGAACGCCGTATTATCCAATTAAAATTGGAGCAACAAGCGTTACAAAAAGAAGACGATAACGCCAGCCGCAAACGCTTAGAAATGCTTGAAAAAGAATTAGCTGAAAAAGAGCGTGAATATGCGGAATTAGAAGAAGTGTGGAAAAGCGAAAAAGCAGCGCTTTCTGGCACACAGCATATTAAAGCAGAATTAGAAAATGCACGCACCCAAATGGAACAAGCGCGCCGCGTGGGCGATTTAAACAAAATGTCTGAATTGCAATACGGACGCATTCCAGAGCTTGAAAAACAACTTGCTCAAGCAGAAAGTGCAGAGGGCAAAGAAATGCACTTGTTACGCTATCGTGTAACTGATGAAGAAATTGCAGAAGTGCTTTCACGTGCCACCGGTATCCCTGTTTCTCGTATGATGGAAGGGGAAAAAGAAAAATTATTGCGTATGGAAAAAGAATTACACAAACGTGTAGTTGGACAAAATGAAGCCGTGGTTGCCGTTGCGAACGCCATTCGCCGTAGCCGTGCGGGATTATCCGATCCAAATCGCCCAATTGGTTCATTCTTATTCTTAGGGCCAACAGGGGTAGGTAAAACTGAATTGTGTAAAACCCTTGCCAACTTCTTGTTTGATGATGAAAACGCAATGGTACGCATTGATATGTCTGAGTTTATGGAAAAACACAGCGTATCTCGCTTAGTGGGCGCACCACCGGGATATGTGGGCTATGAAGAAGGTGGTTACTTAACCGAAGCCGTTCGCCGCCGCCCATACTCTGTGGTGTTATTAGACGAAGTAGAAAAAGCGCACCCAGATGTCTTTAACATCTTATTACAAGTGCTTGATGACGGACGTTTAACTGATGGTCAAGGTCGCACCGTAGATTTCCGTAATACCGTGGTGATTATGACCTCAAACTTAGGTTCAGACTTAATCCAAGGCAATCAAGATCTTGGCTATGAAGGAATGAAAGAAGTGGTAATGTCGGTGGTTAGCCAACACTTCCGCCCTGAGTTTATTAACCGTATTGATGAAACAGTGGTGTTCCACCCATTGGATAAAGAAAATATTTGCACCATCGCGAAAATCCAATTAAAACGTTTAGAAAAACGTATGGAATCACACGGCTACCACTTAGCCTTCACGGATGCAGCGTTAGACTTCATCGGCGAAATTGGTTATGACCCAATTTACGGTGCAAGACCGCTTAAACGTGCGATTCAACAAGAAGTGGAAAACCCACTCGCACAACAAATTCTCTCAGGGGAATTAATCCCAGGGAAAACCATTACCCTTGATTACGTTGATGGTAAAATCACCGCAAGTCAATCGTAATTCTTCCCCAAAAAGCACCGCACTTTCACTTTATTAATGCGGTAATGACAGCCTCGCGAAAGCGAGGCTTTTTGTTTGTCAAAGGGCGGTGCTTTTAGTCATTCTCAGATTAAGCTATAATGCCAGCTACATTTATTTAGCGAAGGAATTAATTATGCAAAATCCAAAAGATGATGTGCTTTATGCCCCTGTTGAGTGGGTTGATCATAGCGAAGGCTATACGGATATTCTTTATCACAAATCCACCGATGGCATTGCCAAAATCACCATTAACCGCCCAGAAGTGCGTAACGCCTTTCGCCCGCAAACGGTGAAAGAAATGATCAATGCGTTTTCTGATGCACGTTTTGACGAAAATATTGGCGTGATCGTGCTAACAGGACAAGGGGAAAAAGCCTTCTGCTCAGGCGGCGATCAAAAAGTGCGTGGCGATTACGGCGGTTACAAAGATGACGCAGGCGTACATCACCTAAACGTATTGGATTTTCAGCGTGATATTCGTAGCTGCCCGAAACCTGTGGTGGCAATGGTGGCAGGTTATGCTATCGGTGGCGGCCACGTTTTACATATGCTTTGCGATCTGACCATTGCAGCGGAAAATGCCATTTTCGGTCAAACAGGCCCGAAAGTGGGATCATTCGATGGCGGTTGGGGTGCAAGCTATATGGCGCGCATTGTAGGGCAGAAAAAAGCCCGTGAAATTTGGTTCTTATGCCGTCAATACAACGCCCAAGAAGCCTTAGAGATGGGCTTGGTGAACACCGTTGTGCCTTACGCAGAGTTAGAAAAAGAAACCGTGCGTTGGTGTCGTGAAATGTTGCGTAACAGCCCAATCGCCCTGCGTTGCTTGAAAGCTGCCTTAAACGCCGATTGCGACGGACAAGCAGGCTTACAAGAACTAGCTGGCAATGCCACAATGCTGTTCTATATGACGGAAGAAGGGCAAGAGGGTCGTAACGCCTTCAACGAAAAACGCGCCCCAGATTTCGCGAAGTTTAAGCGTAACCCATAAGCAAAAGTGCGGTCAAAAAATCACAGTGTTTTTTGACCGCACTTTGGTTTTCATTCATCTTTTAATTTTATCGCCTTAACATCAGGAAAAAGCATCAGGAAAAAGAATGAAACAGGAAATTCGCTGGCAACAACGTTTACAAAATTATCAACGTGCATTGGCTCAACTTTCGGAATTTATTCAGCAGCCGAGTTTAAATAAATTTGAACAGCAAGGTTTGGTGCAGTGTTTTGAATATAACTATGAACTGGCTTGGCGAGTGATGAAAGATTATTTGACCTATCAAGGCATTAGCGATATTCAAGGCAGCCGAGATGCGATTCGCAAAGCCTTTCAGATCGGGCTAATCACTGATGGGCAAGATTGGTTGGATATGGTGAATGATCGTATTTTATCCGTGCATAGCTACAACGAAGCAACCGCCGCCCAAATTAGCGAAAAAATTTACCGCACTTACTACCCGCTCTTTTGCCAATTTGAACAAGAAATGGTCGCGTTATGTCAGGACAATCAGGAAAATTTGGTTTAAGTGAACGCACACTTTGCGATTTAACCCGTCTGTTTCAAGCTCACCCAGAGATCGAACAGGTGATTATTTATGGCTCGCGGGCAAAAGGCACACAGCGGGCGGGGTCAGATATTGATCTCACCTTAGTGGGAGAACAGCTTTCAGAAAGCACATTAAATCATTTATTCGGTGAGTTACAAGAATCGGATATTCCCTACTTAGTGGATTTATCGCTGTATCACCAGCTCACGCACCGCGATCTCATTCAGCATATCCAACAAGTGGGGCAAGTGATTTATCAAAAGAAGGAGCAAAATGCCTAATGCAAACTATTTCACTTAAAAAACTCGTGTTATTTTGGACGGGAGTGGTTGGTCTGAATGCGGCGTTGTGCTTTTTCTTCGGGCTATTGGTGGCGAGTGATGTGATGTCTGTACTCGGAATGGTAGTGGGGGTGTTGTGCTTTATCGCTTTTTACACCTTTGTCGATTATCAATTACTTCGCCGTAATCAATTACAATGGCACAAGGCATTGCGTCAAAGTAGTTGGCTGAAAGCCCTGTTGCAAGGTACGGTATTTTTCCATTTTTCTATCGAATTTTTTTGTGGCTTCCTTGCCTTAGCCGTGCTGGAAGGCTTTTTCAAAGGGCTGATTCCCCCCTTTTGGCATAGTTTATTTGCGACACTCATCACGGGCTTGTTGCTTTCTTTTATCCTTTTGCTCATCAGCGTTCTGCTGATTGTCATTAAAAAATTTGCCTGTAACCCCCATACTCAAGGAGAAACATAATGCGTTCTTATCAACTTTATCGTTACCAAATTCCGATGGATTCCCAAGTGGTGCTGCGCAATCGCTTTTTGAAATTGCGTGAAGGGTTGCTAGTGCAAATTCGTTGTGGCGAACACGAGGGGTGGGGGGAAATTGCTCCACTGCCTGAATTTAGCCAAGAAACTCTTGAACAGGCAGAAGCCCAAGCCAAGCAGTGGCTAAAAGATTGGGACGTGGCACGCAGTCAAAATCAAAAATTATCCCTTGAGGGGCTTTATCCTTCCGTGGCGTTTGGGCTAAGTTGTGCCTTGGCAGAAATGAAAGGCGAATTGCCGGAGCAAGGAAATTACCGCACAGCGCCCCTTTGCTATGGCGATCCTGATGAGCTTTATGCAGAGCTAGATCAGCTCGAAGGGGAAAAAGTAGCAAAAATTAAAGTAGGGTTATATGAGGCAAATCGTGATGGCTTAATCGCGGATATGTTTTTAGAAGCCATTCCCGATTTAAAACTTCGTTTAGATGCCAACCGTGCTTGGACACCAGCGAAAGCGCAGCTGTTTGCCAAATATATTAAGCCTGAACATCGTAGGCGTATTCAATTTTTGGAAGAGCCTTGCAAAACCCCTGAAGAAAGCCGTCAGTTCGCCGCTGAAACAGGCATTGCTATCGCGTGGGACGAAAGCGTGCGCGAGCCAAATTTTCAAGTGAAAAAAGAACCGCACTTAGCGGCGATTATTATTAAACCGACTCTAGTGGGCAGCCTTGCGCGTTGTGTTGAACTGATTGAACAGGCCCATCAACAAGGCATTATGGCGGTGATCAGCTCATCTTTAGAAAGCAGTTTTGGGTTAACCCAACTGGCTCGCATTGCACAGCGTTACACGCCAGATACCACGCCGGGCTTGGATACGTTAGATCTTATGCAATATCAGCTTATTCGCCCGTGGCAAGGTTCAACGTTACCATTATTGGAACTGAACAGCGAAAATATCGTCAAAGTGAATATGGATTAAAATTTGCATTGGTTCGACCAGCCATAAGGCAACGGCAATTTTTAGAAAAATCATTATAATGCAACAAGTTAAAGGGAAAAGGATTAATTATGTCAGCATCTGCACGAATTTTGTTACTTAATGGCCCGAATTTGAATATGCTAGGCAAACGTGAGCCAAAGCATTATGGCAGTCTTTCTTTGCCCGCCATTGAGCAACGAATGCAGGATCTTGCAGCCGCACATCAAATTGAATTAACCTGCTTTCAAGCGAACAGCGAAGAAAAATTGATCGATAAAATTCATCAAAGTTTCCAACAGGTGGATTTTATTATTATTAATCCCGCGGCTTATACGCACACCAGTGTTGCGCTGCGTGATGCTTTGCTGGCTGTCGCTATTCCTTTTGTGGAAGTGCATTTGTCTAATGTGCATAAACGTGAGCCGTTCCGTCATCATTCTTATTTTAGTGATGTGGCAGAAGGCGTGATTTGCGGATTAGGTGCGCAAGGCTATGAATTTGCTTTCCATTATGCGCGACAATATTTAGCAAATAAGGCATAATTTGCCGAAAATTTCGCGAAATTGACAGAATTTTATCGCAAAAAGGATCGTTTTCAGGTAATCTTTGCCACGGAAATTTAAGTTTAAAAACCACCGCACTTTGTGTTAGCCATAAAGTGCGGTGAAAAATATTCACATTTTAGGAAAAAACTATGGATATTCGTAAAATTAAAAAACTCATCGAATTAGTTGAAGAATCAGGCATTATGGAGCTTGAAATTTCTGAAGGCGAGGAATCTGTTCGCATTAATCGTGGTTCACCTTCAGCCACTGCGGTGCAATATACCGTACCAAGTGTTGCCCCTGTTGCACAGCCTACAACCCCAGCAGTTACACAACCAACCCCAGTAGCAGAAGTGCCAGCGGTTACGGAAGTATCAGGTCATCAAGTGCGTTCACCAATGGTGGGAACGTTCTATCGCAGCCCAAGCCCAGATGCCAAACCATTTGTTGAAGTGGGACAGACCGTGAAAGTGGGCGATGCCCTTTGTATTGTTGAAGCAATGAAAATGATGAACCGCATTGAAGCTGACAAAGCAGGTGTGGTAAAAGCGATCTTAATTAATGACGGTGAACCGGTTGAGTTTGACGAGCCGTTAATCGTTATCGAATAATTCATTTCTATTTAGGCGGAGCGCGGCTTCGCCTTACAATTCTAAGAGATAATTCTTATGCTAGAAAAAGTTGTTATTGCCAATCGTGGAGAAATTGCGTTACGCATTTTGCGTGCTTGTAAAGAGCTAGGCATTAAAACTGTGGCGGTGCATTCCACCGCTGATCGCGATCTCAAACACGTTTTATTGGCAGATCAAACCGTTTGTATTGGCCCCGCGCCTTCAACCAAAAGTTATTTGAATATCCCTGCGATTATTGCTGCGGCAGAAGTGACAGGCGCGGACGCAGTTCACCCAGGTTATGGCTTTTTGTCTGAAAATGCTGATTTTGCCGAGCAAGTGGAACGCTCAGGCTTCACCTTTATTGGCCCTACTGCGGACGTAATCCGTTTAATGGGGGATAAAGTGTCTGCCATTAACGCAATGAAAAAAGCCGGCGTGCCTTGCGTACCGGGTTCAGATGGCCCTGTTGGCAGCGATATGAAGAAAAACAAAGAAATCGCTAAACGCATTGGGTATCCTGTGATCATCAAAGCCTCTGGCGGCGGCGGCGGTCGTGGTATGCGCGTGGTGCGTGATGAAAATTCTTTAGAAGAATCCATCGCGATGACCAAAGCGGAAGCCAAAGCGGCATTTAACAACGATATGGTTTATATGGAAAAATATTTAGAAAATCCACGCCATATTGAAATCCAAGTGTTAGCAGATACGCACGGCAATGCGGTTTATTTAGCAGAGCGCGATTGTTCAATGCAACGCCGTCATCAAAAAGTGGTGGAAGAAGCGCCAGCACCAGGTATTACCGAAGAAATGCGCCGTGATATTGGTTCACGTTGTGCTAAAGCCTGTGTGGAAATTGGCTATCGTGGTGCGGGGACATTTGAATTCTTATATGAAAACGGTGAGTTTTACTTCATCGAAATGAACACCCGTATTCAAGTAGAACACCCTGTAACTGAGATGATTACCGGCGTGGATTTGGTGAAAGAGCAATTATTAATCGCTTCAGGCCTACCGCTTTCTATCAAACAAGAAGACATTAAAGTGCGCGGCCACGCCATTGAATGTCGTATCAATGCGGAAGATCCGAAGAGCTTCTTACCTTCACCAGGTAAAATCGAACATTTACACGCACCGGGTGGTTTAGGCGTGCGTTGGGATTCGCATATTTACACAGGATACAGCGTGCCACCGCATTATGATTCAATGATTGCCAAATTAATCACCTATGGGGATACCCGTGAAGTGGCCATTCGCCGTATGCAAAATGCCTTGGCTGAAACCATTATCAGCGGAATTAAAACCAATATTCCATTGCACGAATTGATCCTATCCGATGAAAACTTCCAAAACGGTGGCACAAATATCCACTATTTGGAGAAGAAATTAGGAATGCACGATTAATTGCATTATTTGATCGAAAGGCGTTTTAGATAACGCCTTTTTTATTGCGGCATTTTTTCTTTATTTTGTATAAAAGAGCGGTGCAAAATTGTGAAATTATTTTGGCGAGAAATATTCCTAGCAATCTCTTTTCTTGCTCAAAAGCAATAACGATTAACCGACAATTTTCAACATATTTAAGGTGATTTTTGTCGATATATTTTGCTAAGATTAGACGCGGGCGAACAACGAGGTTCGCCCTCGATTTTGCTAGCAATAAAGGTGAAAAATACAGGAGTGCAACTCACACTATGAAACAACATTCTCGTTATCAGCAAGCGACAAAAGAAGCGCGTTGGGCATTTGGCTTGACCTTGCTTTATGTTCTGGGCTGGTGTTTATGTGCTTATTTGCCAAAAGGGCAGCAAGGGCCTTTGGGCTTTCCGCTTTGGTTTGAGCTAGCCTGTATTTATTTGCCCGTGCTATTTATTGTGGTGGCTTATTGGGTGGTAAAAATCGTCTATCAAGAGATTGATTTAGAAAATATTGAGCCAGAAAACAAGGACACTGAGCAAGGACGTTAAATAAGGATATTGGAACAATGAATCTTGGCATTATTTTCCCCCTAGTGATTTATCTTGCCTTTGTGTTTGGCGCGGCGATTTATGCTTATACAAAACGTTCCAAAGGGGATTTTTTAACAGAATATTATGTGGGTAACCGCTCAATGACCGGCTTTGTGCTAGCGATGACCACTGCTTCCACCTATGCCAGTGCTAGCTCTTTTGTGGGCGGCCCAGGTGCGGCGTATAAATTTGGCTTAGGCTGGGTGTTGCTTGCAATGATTCAAGTGCCTGCGGTATGGCTGGCATTAGGCGTGCTTGGGAAAAAGTTCGCCTTGCTCTCGCGTGAAAGTAAAGCCTTAACGATCAATGACTTATTGCTTTATCGTTACAAAAATAAATATTTGGTTTGGATTTCTTGTATCGCCTTGCTCATCGCCTTTTTTGCCGCAATGACGGTGCAATTTATCGGTGGTGCGCGCTTGTTAGAAACTACCATTGGCATTAGCTATACCAATGCGCTACTGATTTTTGCCGTTACCGTGGGGCTTTACACCTTTATTGGCGGATTTCGTGCCGTGGTGCTAACCGATACCATTCAAGGAATGGTGATGATTCTTGGCACGATCATTTTGCTCGGCGCGACCATTTATGCTGCAGGCGGAGTAGAAAGTGCGGTGCAAAAACTTAACGAAATTGATCCGCACTTAACTAGCCCTTATGGGCCAAATGATATGTTCGGCTTTCAGTTTATGGCCTCTTTCTGGATTTTAGTCTGCTTTGGCGTGGTAGGCCTGCCACACACTGCGGTGCGTTGTATGGCGTTTAAAGACAGCAAAGCCTTGCATAACGGAATGTTAATCGGCACAGTGGTACTGGCTTTAGTGATGCTGGGTATGCACCTTTCGGGAGCATTAGGGCGTGCTATTCTGCCTACCTTAGAGGTGCCAGATCAGGTGATCCCAACCTTAATGTTGCAAGTGCTACCGCCGATTGTGGCAGGGATTTTCCTTGCTGCGCCAATGTCTGCCATTATGTCCACCATTGACGCGCAACTGATTCAATCATCATCAATTTTTGTGAAGGATTTATATCTCAGCGCCAAGCCAGCAATGGCACAAAATCAGAAAAAAATTAGCTGGATTTCTTCAATAATCACGCTAATTTTGACCGCACTTTTGATCTTAGCTGCGTTAAATCCACCCCAAATGATCATCTGGCTCAACCTTTTCGCCTTTGGGGGCTTGGAAGCTGCCTTTTTATGGGTAATCGTGCTGGGGCTATATTGGCAAAAAGCTAATGCCGTTGGCGCAATTTGCTCAATGGTGGTGGGCTTGGGCAGCTATGTGGGCTTAACGGCCGCAAGTATTAAACTGTTTGATTTTCACGCCATTGTGCCGTCTTTATTGTTTGGCTTAATTGCCTTTTTGATCGGCAACAAATTTGGTGAAAACGCAACAAAATAAACTAAGAAGGAAAAATTATGGCTTGGGTTCAAATCCGCATTAATAGTACTAATCAACAAGCGGAAACGATCAGTGATTATTTAGAAGAAATCGGTTCAGTTTCGGTAACCTTTATGGATAGCCAAGACACCCCGATTTTTGAACCGCTCCCTGGGGAAACCCGTCTGTGGGGCAACACCGATGTTATCGCCTTATTTGACGCGGAAACCGATATGCAACAAATTGTCAGCTTGCTGAAAAGTGCGGGGCATTTAAGCGAAGAAACCGCTTATAAAATTGAACAAATTGAAGATAAAGATTGGGAACGTGAATGGATGGATAATTTCCACCCAATGCAGTTTGGCAAACGCTTATGGATTTGCCCAAGCTGGCGTGAAGTGCCTGATGAAAATGCGGTGAACGTGATGCTCGATCCCGGCTTGGCTTTTGGAACTGGCACGCACCCCACCACCGCACTCTGTTTAGAATGGCTCGATAGCTTAGATTTGAATGGCAAAACAGTCATTGATTTTGGCTGTGGATCGGGGATTTTAGCGATCGCTGCGTTGAAATTAGGGGCGAAAAGTGCCATCGGCATTGATATTGATCCGCAAGCTATTTTAGCCAGCCGCAACAACGCAGAACAAAATGGCGTGAGCGATCGCCTACAACTCTTTTTAGCCAAAGATGCACCGCAAGATCTGCAAGCAGATGTGGTGGTGGCCAATATCTTAGCTGGGCCATTAAAAGAACTCGCACCAACCATCAGCCAGCTCGTAAAAAAACAAGGTAAACTCGGGTTATCAGGCATTTTAGAAAGCCAAGCACAATCTGTTTGCGAAGCCTATCAAGAGCAATTTTCCCTTGATCCCGTGGCAATCCGCGAAGAGTGGTGTCGTATTGCAGGAAAGCATAAATAGGGTTTAAGCGCTAAAATCCCTTTTTAGCGCTGCTTTTTCTATGCGAGAAAGTAAGGTTAAAAAACAAAACTTAAATTAAATTGTAATTCAGTTTGCTTATAAGAATAAAGCCAATCTACATTACTACGATTATGTGTTCTTTTAACGATTACATTAGGTGTTACCCTTCTATAAAACACATTGGGAAAAGCCAAAATCGCTTGATAAATGAATTGATTATCTTTTCTTTGCGTTTCTAAAATAGCATTGTGCTGCAAATAGCGGGTATTTTTTATCGAAGCAAGTAAGGTCAGATTTATTTTGTCATTAAATTGATGATAAAGTCCGAATCTCGCCCCAAGCATTTGATAGCCATTTGTTTTATCTTTAACTTTGCGGTATATCCCATCTACTCCCGTAAATAATGTAGTGTTATTGGTAGGCGTGTAATACCAGCTGGCATATAAAGAAGAAATGTCCGCTTTATCTATCGCACTGTAACCAGCGTTATAAAACAAATGTTTTTGTTCAAATTGCACATTGAGAAAATGTTTTTTAAAAAGAGATTGCATCCATTCTAAATGCCCCCCAAAAGCGTGATAATAACGCTGATTGGCATACCATTCATATTCAAAAAGTGGAGCAATAATGAGCTCTTTTTTCGCATTTTGAAAAGCATATCCAATATAAGTTTTAAATGTGGTATCATTATATTGTCGAGCCGTTGGATAATATTGTCCTTCACTATTGAAATAAATATTTATTCCGTGATGTCCCATTAAATTAAATTTTTTATTTAAGCTGAGTTCATATCCCCAACCTTTTGCGTTAATCGCTTTAGGGGCCGCACGTTCAACGACGCAAGTTGTGCCAGAAAATAACAGACAGCGATAATGTTCTGAGGATTGATTGATATTTTTTTGATAGCGATACCCCACACGTAATCCACCGTGCCATTGCTCTCGCTCTTTTAAAATTTGTAAATATTCCTTTAATAATGTGCTCACTTCATTGGGTAATGGCATTTGAACAAACTGAGAAAACAGTTTACTGGCTTCTTTATTCTTTTTATTTTCAAATAGAATGCGTGCTAAATCTAATTGTCCCCGTAAAAAATCAGGTTCAGATTGTAATAATTTTTGATATTCAGTTTCCGCCTTAGCTAACTCTCCACGTTGACGGGCGAGTGCTCCTTGAGCAAACCATACAAGTTCTTTTTTATGTTGGGGAAATTGGCGATATTGCAGTAAAAATTTTTCTGCATAATGCCAAAGTTGCTGATTTACCGCAATATAAAGGGCTTGCCCGACATCGGCTTCAGTATTTGCCACAGAAAAAGATTGTCCATCTAAGGTGATTTCATTTTCTTGCTGGTTTGCGGTAGTGAATAATGCTGCTTCTTTTTGTTGTTGATTGATTTTTTGTTGCGAGTCTTGCCATAGTTGCAGAGATTGTTCTGCATTTTCATCTGCATAGCTTGGCAAAGCTGTAAGAAAGGCAACGCCCAACAAAATTAAAACATATTTTTTCATAGGCTATAACATCTAATATAAATAGGAAAAAGGGGGAAGGCCCCCTATGAATTTATTTATTTTTGCTACCACCAAAGGCAGTGTCATATTTGTGATCTGTAAATTTAGCATAACCTGCTAACGTCGCAGCATCTTTACCAAAGAAATGTCCTTGGCTTGTTCCATCAACTACGCCATTTGCTTTGGCAGAACCTGAGAAACTAGCATCTGATTTTATTTTGGCATTAACTTCTACTGTTAAATCTTGACGTGAAATATCCCCTTTTAAGGTTTTATTTCTAAAGTCAGCGGTAAACTGCCCTTTTAACACCCCTTTATTAAGATCATTGTTGTTATTGATACCTGTTACAGTATAAGTGGCTTTACCACCTTTTGGTAAGGCAACGGTTTTATCATTTCCCGCATAATACACCACGCGATCTTTTGTCGCATCGGCATCACGCGCCACCCATTCGCCATAATACAGCTCTTGCTCACCCACTTTTTTGAACGCAAAGTTGCCAAGTTTATTATGGAATCCAGGTACCCAGCTTGGCATATTGTTCATTTTGAGCACAACTACGCCATCATTATCAATACCACCAAAAGCACGCATCCATTGGGTGTTTTTGGTAATTTTAGTTAAGGATTTAAAGCTCGTCACTTTAGAGCTGACACCTTTAACTTCCACACCAGGTAACCCTCCTTCATCAGAATGGAACCAACCATTATGTGCAGCAGATTCGTTGGATACCAATAATCCAGCATTACCATTAGAAATGCCTGAAGTGACGGCTCCTTGAGCAGTGAGGCAAGCCAATAAGGTCACACTAAGTGCGGTCATTTTTAAAGAAATATTTTTCATACTCTTTTCCTTTTTGAGAATGGGGATGTTCCCCGTTTTATTGGCATCATTACGATGCATTTTGGTCATTTCCCTGTTGTGTGAGAGCGAAGGGAAATGACCGCCTTTTTAATCCCAGCCAAAGCTGAAATTAAAATTTCGCCGTTAACCTCAATTTAAATGTCCGTCCTGGTGCAGGGATCATTGAACGTGTCATTGGGTCAAGATAATAACGATCGGTTAAATTGGTGCCCGTGAATTCGACGGTTAAATTCGGTGAAAATTGATATTTAATATAAGCATCTACCACTAATACGGGTTGCCAATACATCGGTCTGTTCCAACCTAAGTCAATTTTTTCATTTGTAGAGAGGCTTTCATTGAGTTCAAATAATCTTGCTTCTTGTTTATTGACCGCTTTACTGTGGTAAAGCCAACGGCTACCAATTTCTAATTTACGATCAAAGAAACGTCCACCGAGATTAGCGGTAATGGAATATTTAGGTTGTAATTGGGTGCGTAAATAACCCCAAGGGAAGCCACCAGTCATACAATGTGGCACGCGCATTGCGATAGGATCCATTTCCACTGCCATATCCGCATCACAGACTTTATTTTTAAGGTTATAAGCTATACCTAAATCAGCAAAATAATCACTGTTATCATAGCGGGCTTGAAGTTCTATGCCATCAACAACCCGTTTATCTAATTGAACAAAACGGAAATCTGTATTACGGTCGATGACATTTTTAGTGACATTGTGATAATAGCTGAGTTTTACATCTGCTTTGGTTGGTGTATTAAATAAGGAGCTAAAATCATAGGAATAGCCCACCTCAATATTTTTAGCGCGCTCAGGTTTTAAGCGGGCATCTTTGAAACGGGCATTGGTATCAGCACTGGCGGAAAAACCAACAGTATCTTCAAAAATACTTGGCATACGAGCATATTGCGTATAACGAAGATACACTCTGGAATTATCCGTTAAAAATGCCGTTGCAGAAAAAGCAGGAGCAAAAGCGTGAGCACGACGTTTTTCCACTTTTTTTAATTTATCGCTTTCTTTTAAATCTACATAATGGTGCCCTAAGCTAATATTTGTATATTTATCTGTAACATCACCTGTCACTGGATGAATCACTTTTTCATTTTTTAATGTTCCGTTATAAAAAGGGTTATCTTCTTTATGTAAACGCCCATCAGAATGATAAAGCCATTCAACTTGATGATCTTTTATAGTTCCATCATCATCTATTATTCCGTATTTCTCTTCCATTTTTGTGAGTGGAGAAAAATAGTTGTCCCAGCATTTCTCATCGTCATCATCACAGCCGTTGGAATCCATATTTTGACTATCATAAAGCTCATTTTCTACTTTTTTATACGCCAAATAGATATCTTTATCTACCACTATGTCATATTTAAAGCTTTTTCCTATGGAAATTTGTCTAGGGCGAGTTGGATTATCTTCATAAGGTTTATAAAGTCCCCCTGATTTAACCAATCTATCTAAATAATCATCATAAGACCAATATTCATTATAACGAGCCCCAGCGGTCAGCATTAACCAATTAGTTGGGCGATAGTTAAAATTAAAGGCGATATCCCACTCTTGACGGCGCCCCATTCTTGCAGGACTTTCATAGGTGCTATTTGGGTTAGGTTTTGATTTTAGGTGATCACTGGTGAGACGTTCTTTTTGAAATGAGCCAGAAAGGGTTAAATCCAATTTATCGGTTAAATGCATTTGATTGCTGAGGTTAAATCCTCTTCTTGTATTATACGCATTAGATTGTGCTGCATTGACAAAATTATATTTACCATTGGTATTCGGGTGCGTTTTGCTCCATTCCGCATGTTCGGCTTTCATACAATTTAAATCAAATTGATTCATAAACTCATCTGGCGTGGAGTTAGCAAGATCCTCCTCACTCATTGGTCTATAGCATTTTTGCATTGCAATCCCCATAAATTCATTATCTAGCTCATTTGGTTCCCGTGGATTACCGCCAGAGGTATTGGTATCGCTAATGGTGCGTGTGTACCATATCCCCGCTTTTAAATTAATCAATGGGTTATCGGGGTTGTAATGATAATCAGCATTAAAGGCGTGCTGTGTCACTGTAGCTAAAGGCCATTGAGGCACACGGTCATAAAATTTCGAAAAATCTAAACGAGAAGGCATAATCTCACCATAAGTCATTTTAGTATGGCGATAGCCCAGTTTGAGTTCTTGTTTATCCGTAAACCGCCAAGTGTTCTTTAGTAAATAAGACTCCATTGTACTCGAGGTATTCGGGATTTCGGTATGGGGGCGATAAATCGAGGCAGCAAAAGGTAAATTCGGCTCCATTTGTTTTAACTCACGTCCCGATTTTTCATCAAGGCTCCCTTCGTAACGATGAGAACCACCTTGCCCAGATAGATAATTGCCCTTACTGCGATAACTATAAGCGGCTAGCAGATCAAATTTTTCTTCACGTAACCCAACAGCTAAACGCATGGCATTATCTTTGCCCCATTCTCCTTTAGTTTTAGGCTTAACCAAGGTAGTAGGAAGAAAATCCCCAGGAAAAGGATCATACATACGAGAGTCTTCACCTAAATGCAGGTTATTAGGATGTTCTTTTACTGAGTTATTGCTGGTCTCAAGTTTTAATTCAGTACTGATTTTTTGATTGGGCGCCACAATATCATCAACATCAATAGTACGCATTTTAACCGTCCCACCAATGCCACTTGCCGTTCCTGCCGCTAACGCTGGCCCTTTTTCAAGGGTAATGCCACCAATTAAATTCGGATCAAGATAATTTCGATTATTTGCCCCGTTATAACCGCGCCAAGTTGTAATCGCCTGCTCTGTGCCATCAATCGTTACAGGAATACGCCCTTGTCCTTGCACGCCACGAATATTTGGATCAACGGCACCACTATTGCGTGCATCACCACTGTACACCCCATTAAAAGCTTGAAACAGATCCGCAGGAGCTGCCCCTTTATAGCGTTCCACGGTTTCTTTATCAGAATACATATTGGTGATATTATGAAGATAAACCTCATCTTTTTTCTGCTCCGCTTGAACTTCAGCGTTGCTTTTAACGACAATCGTATCCAATTCTGCTGCATTCGTGACGGTATTTAGGCAGGCGGATAACGCCAAGGATACATAGCATTTTTGAAATTTCATTATTAACCCCCTAATACAAATAAAAATGATTCGCATTAAAATATGGATAATAAATAATAATATTTCAAAATACAAATAAATACTGAAAAATAGTTATAAATTCGTTAGTGACTATTGACACTTGCAAATTATCGCCTTGATTTGTCGCCTTTCTGCACAATTAATAGACCTAGGTCAAAACAATTAAAAAAATTCCTTTTTGTATAAAAATTATGCTTTGCAAATAACAGAAAAGTGCGTATTATAGCACGCCTTGCCCATTGGGGCTGGCGATAGATTGTGTGTTAAAAGGTAGTAACTTGTTAGGGGTAGCGCAGTGCGAATTGGTGATTATCAATTAAAAAACCGTATTTTGCTTGCGCCAATGGCAGGGATTACCGACCAACCTTTTAGACGCCTTTGTGCGAACTATGGGGCAGGATTGACCTTTTCAGAAATGATGGCAAGCAATCCGCGCGTATGGCATACAGAAAAATCGAAACAACGTCTTGCTTATCATCAAGATGTAGGCATTAACGCTGTGCAAATTGCTGGATCTGATCCGCAGGAAATGGCACAAGCCGCGCAAGTGAATGTGGGCTATGGGGCAGAAATTATTGACATCAATATGGGCTGTCCTGCAAAGAAGGTAAATCGTAAATTGGCAGGTTCTGCCCTTTTACAATATCCTGATTTAGTGCAACAAATTCTTGAAGCAGTGGTGCGTGCTGTGGACGTGCCTGTAACACTAAAAATTAGAACAGGCTGGGATCGACAAAATCGAAACTGCGTGGAAATCGCGAAAATTGCCGAACAAGCAGGTGTACAAGCGCTCACCATTCACGGGCGAACTCGTGAATGTTTATTTGAGGGCGAAGCCGAGTACGACAACATTAAAGCGGTGAAACAGCAGGTTTCTATTCCAGTGATTGCCAATGGTGATATTACATCGGCACAAAAAGCCCAAGCGGTGCTTGATTACACCGGTGCTGATGCAATAATGATTGGGCGTGGTGCGCTAGGTCAGCCGTGGATTTTTCAATCTGTGGCTGGGCTAGTGGAAAACGGCTCAACAACTTCAACACCAAGTTTACAAGAAAAGTGCGGTGTTATTTTGCGACATATTCAAGAACTTCACCAATTTTATGGCGAAGAAAAGGGGTATCGCATTGCACGCAAGCACGTTGCTTGGTATTTACAGGGAATTCAACCTAATTCCAGTTTTAGACAGACTTTTAATGCCATTACCAATGCGAAAGCGCAAATAACGGCATTGGAAGAATTTTTTAATTTGATTTTATTGGATAAAGACAACAATGTTAGAACAACAACGTAATCCAGCTGAAGCTCTGACTGTTTCAGTATTAAATTCACAATCTCAAGTAACAAACAAACCACTTCGTGATTCTGTGAAACAAGCGATCAGAAATTATTTAGCTCAATTAGATGGTCAAGATGTGGACGATCTTTATGAATTAGTTTTATCGGAAGTTGAACACCCTATGCTCGATATGATTATGCAATATACTCGCGGTAATCAAACTCGTGCAGCAACAATGCTTGGCATTAACCGTGGCACATTACGCAAAAAATTAAAAAAATACGGTATGGGCTGATAATTTCAGATTCTGAATAAAATTACACCGCACTTAATAAATAAAGTGCGGTGTTTTTTTGCGACATTTTTCTCTCTAGAAATAGCGAAGAAAAAGCCGATGATTGCTCATCGGCTTTATTTAATAAAACTTTTCACCGCACCTTAGTTGTACAGTGATGCCCTCATTATTCTGATTTCAAGCGATGTAAAAAGGCTTTGGTACGTTCGTGTTTAGGGTGAGCGAACAATTCTTGCGGTGAGCCTTGTTCCACAATCACCCCACCGTCCATTACCACCACCACATCTGCCACATCTAGTGCAAATTTGATTTCGTGGGTAACCACCACCATTGTCCAGCCTTCGTTAGCGAGTTCCTTCATCGTGTTTAACACATCTTGCACTAATTCAGGATCAAGCGCAGAAGTTGGCTCATCAAATAGCATTAGTTCAGGCTGAATGGCAAGGGCGCGAGCAATGCCGACACGCTGTTGCTGGCCGCCTGAAAGTTGGTAAGGGTAAAGATCTTTCTTATCTAACAAGCCCACTTTCGCAAGCAACGCTTCCGCTTCTTGACGCACAATTTTCGCATCGCGCTTTTGCACTTGCACAGGACCTTCCATAATATTTTCCAACGCGGTTTTGTGCGGAAATAGGTTGTATTGTTGGAACACCATTCCTGATTTACGGCGTAATGGCAGGATTTTTTTCTGAATATCAGGGCTGGCAAAATCCACATAAAGCGGATTTTTTTCAGCAAAATCAATCGTGCCTTTTTCGGGTAATTCTAAGGCATTCAAACAACGTAAAAACGTGGTTTTTCCCGAACCAGAAGGCCCCAGAATCACCACCACTTCGCCTTTATGAATATCCAGATCAACCCCTTTTAAAACCGGATTATCAGCAAAGGTTTTATGAATATTGCGTACTTTGATCATTGCCTTCCCCTATCGTGCCACATAGCGATCTAAACGTTTTTCTACCCGCGCTTGAATGATAAACAGCACGAAACAGAAACACCAATACACCAAACCTGCTTCAATATACACAGGCAAGAAATCGTAAGATGAATTGGCAATTTGTTGCGCCACGCGGAACATTTCAGTTACGGTTACCACAGAAGCCAAAGAGGTATCTTTAAACAAGCCGATAAAACTATTGCTCAGCGGCGGAACGGCAACACGGAAAGCTTGCGGGGCAATAATGCGGCGGAAAGTTTGCATATAAGTCATACCGATGGTATAGCCCGCTTCCCATTGTCCTTTCGGCACAGATTGAATGGCCGCACGCACGGTTTCTGAACCGTAAGCCCCCACATTGAGGGAAAAGCCAATAATCGCCGCAGGAATGGGATCGATAAACACGCCCAGCGCTGGCAAGCCGTAAAATACCACAGAAATTTGCACCAACATTGGCGTACCGCGAATAATCGAAATATAGACTTTCGCAATCGCCAACAAAATACGGTGCAACCAGCCATTGACAGGGGTAACGCGTAATAACGCCACGCCCACCGCGATAATCATTCCAAAAAAGAAAGAAACAACAGCAAGCGGTATTGAAACCAATACCGCTGCTTTAACCATTGGGAGAAAACCATTTATCACCAGCTCAGCACGAGCATCGGTCATAAAGGGTAAGGAAGCTAAGAAATTATTTAACACTGATATCTTTACCGAAGAATTGTTCACCAAGTTTTTTCAATGTGCCGTCATTACGAAGTTCTTCAATGGCTGCACTAATTTTCGCCAGTGCTTCCTCGTTGCCTTTATTTACAACGAAGCCCGCCCCCACTTTGTCTGCGGATTCCCAAAATGGTTTTAAGCCTGAATTTGGGTTTTTCTTCAAATAATCCAATAAGGCTAAAGAATCATTAAAGGTTACATCAGCACGTTTTTGTTGAATTAGCAATAAGCCTTGTGCCATTCCATCAATCGGCACAATTTCTGCACCGTATTTCACTGCAAGCTCACCATAGTTTGAGCTGAGGGTTTGTGCTGCTTTTAAGCCTTTCACATCTTCTACTTTGTGAAGACGATTTTCATCTTGGCGAGCCAATAACATCGCACCAGACCAACTATAAGGCTCAGATTTATCAAAGGTTGCTTGGCGTTCTGGGGTGGTGAGTGCCACTTGGTTTGCTACAAGGTCAAAGCGTCCGCCTTTTAAGCCCGCAAGCATTGCGTCCCATTGGGTTTCTTTAAAATCAACAGTTACACCGAGTTTTTCCGCAACGGCACGGGTAACTTCCACATCATAGCCCGTTAATTTACCGCTGGCATCGTGGTAAGTGAAAGGAGCGTAAGTGCCTTCTGTGCCGACGGTAATCGTCCCTTTATTGTTGATACGTTCAATCAAACTTTCCGCTGCAATGGCTTGGGTTGCGGTAGTAATCGCTAAAAGTGCGGTGGAAAAAAATGCTAATTTTTTCAACATAATATTCTCCTTTGAATAGATTTCGTTAAGTGCCAAGCATTGTAAAAGAAACAAAAGGATTTACAAATAACTTAAAGGAATATGTTATAAAAAAGTTAAATATGCAGAATTTCTTTGACTAGCACAATACTTTCAAGCCCACCATTGATCCGCCCAAAACAATCTTTTGAGCGGATTATTTGAGATTAAATAATTCTCGAGAACTGTTGGCGTCTGGCTTGTTGTCTTGAGTAGGTGTCAAAACACAAACAAATATTGCGAATCAGCAAATGTCCAACAGGGGAAACCTGTAATCCTTTTTCGCCAATTTCAATTAAGCCATCTGCGGCAAGGGGCGCGAGCAATTCTAAATCTTCCGCAAAATGGGTTTTGAAATCAATGCCATATTGCTGCTCAAATGGGGCGTAATCCAGTTTGAAGTTGCAAATTAGCTGTTTGATAACATCACGGCGCAAGCAATCTTCTTGGCTCATCACAAAGCCTTTGTGAAGTGCGGTGCCTTTTTGCTCAATATCTGCGTAATAATGTTTTAGCTCTTTTTGATTTTGTGCGTAAGTATCCCCTAACAGGCTAATGGCAGACACACCAAGACCAAGCAAATCGCATTCTTCTTGGGTGGTGTAGCCTTGGAAATTGCGGTGTAGCACGCCATTTTGTTGTGCTATCGCAAGTTCATCATCAGGCTTCGCAAAGTGATCCATTCCAATGAAGCGGTAGCCTGCCCCCTCTAAGGTTTCAATGGTTTTTTGCAAAATGGTGAGCTTGGTTTCAGGTGCAGGCAGCTGATCCTCTTTAATCTTCGCTTGCCCCGCAAAACGGCTTGGCAAATGGGCATAGTTAAACACGCTCAAACGATCAGGGTTTAATTCAATCACTTTTTGCAGGGTGAACATAAAGCTTTCCACATTCTGCAATGGCAACCCATAAATCAAATCCAAATTGGTGGATTGAAAGCCCAAGGCTCTTGCCCGTTCCAATAAGGCTTGAATAAAGTTCTCGTCCTGTTCGCGGTTCACCGCTTTTTGCACCGCTTTGTTAAAATCCTGCACGCCCATACTAATGCGGTTAAAGCCAATTTTACGCAGATGATCGAGGGTTTCCAGCTCAATTTTACGCGGATCCATTTCGATACTAATTTCGGCGTTATCGGCAAAATGAAAATGCTCACGCAACATTGCCATTAAACGGCTGGATTGTTGCTCTGTGAGATAGGTCGGTGTGCCGCCGCCCCAATGCACTTGGGTTACCTTGCGATTGCGGAAAAGTGCGGCGCGATTTTTGATTTCTTTTTCCAAATAATCAAGATAAATATCCGCTTTGTGCTGATGACGCGTAATGATTTTGTTACAGGCGCAGAAATAGCACAATTTATGACAAAACGGGATATGCACATAAAGAGAAAGCGGACGGTCAGGGTAACGCGCTGCTGCCGCTTGGAAATCTTGTTCAGTATAATTTTCGTTAAATTCTAACGCCGTTGGGTAAGAGGTGTAACGCGGCCCAGAATAGTTATATTTTTGAATTAACGTGGAATCCCACATCGTTCCTGTCATTCACTCCCCCTAAAAATTTTTCATATCCAACAATAATTGATCTAATTCCAACGTTATTTTTGCCTCAAGCTCCGCCTCCGCACTCTCACGGGTAAGATCTAAACGCATACGTTCGTTCTTTTTCAATGCGGTTCTCGCTTGATGCGTTGGCATTTCTTTCACCACCTCATAAAGCTCGCCCATCGCGGGATAGCTGGCGATTTTAATGCCTAGCGGATCAAGCAACATTTTGAGGCGAATCACGCCTTCAGAAAGATTACAATCGCCAGTTTGCATTGCCCGAGCGATAATCTCAATACTCTCTTTTAGGCGTTTTACACGCGCCAAGCGTACATTTTCTAACGCCTGTTTTTGGCTTTTTAACGCACGCAATAATTTCACCGCATAAGCGGCCATTCCCACAATAATCAAAAGCCCGAGGGCAAGTAAAAGATAAATCCACATAAATTATTTAAACTGATTAATATCAATGGTTTCAAAAGTGCGGTATAAATCTTCCGCATTTTCTTCTTCATCTTTAATGCCAAGTTCGTCCATTAATTGAGCGATGCGATCAAGGCATTCGTCCACAAAGGCTTGATCTTTGGCATTTAAGGTTTTGCCTGCCTCAAGCTGATCCAACAAATCATTTAAACATTCGTTGTTTTCAAGCTGTTCAAGTTCCACCATAGGATCAAGGGCTTTTGGTTTTGTAACTTCCACAGGCGGAATAGTCATTCCTTTTTCAGGTTTATTGACAAATTCCACCACTAACGGGATTTTTTTACGGCTACCAACGCGGGGATCTTGCACCTGATTTTGCTCCAAGGGTTTATTTTCCCCTTGGCTACTATGACGCGACCCTGCCGCTAAGCCTTTGTGCTTTTTCTTTCTTTTTTCTTCACGGGCTTTGGCATCTAATTCATAACGTGTCAATTTGCGCCCGCGCCCAGCAGGGGCGCTTTGCGCGGGTTTATCCGCCTTGCGTGTTGGCATAATATCCGTAATACGGCGTGTTTTCTTTTGACGGGACATAATTTCTCTACTATTTGGTAAAAATGAATTGGGGAGAATTGTAGCATTAAATCGCCAATTCTCCGCATTATTTCTGTGATTGGTTAGAACGAATTAAAACGGTACATCTGCCGTGAAATCCATTATTTCGCCCGTTAAAGGGTGGCGAATTTGTAAGGATTGTGCGTGCAAACACAAACGTGGCGACATCGCTTTCGCTTGCGGATGAGCGTAAAATTTGTCGCCTAAAATAGGGTGGCCAAGGGCAAGCATATGTAGGCGTAATTGGTGCGAACGCCCCGTAATTGGGGTAAGCTTTACCCTTGTGCTGTTATTGGGGAGGCGTTGTAAAATTTCAAATTTTGTTACCGCACTTTTGCCAAGTTCAAAACAAATCTTTTGTCGCGGGCGGTTTTCCCAATCGCAAATCAGCGGCAAATTCACCGTGCCGCTATCTTGCGCTAAATGCCCCCAAACGAGTGCCTGATAAGATTTCTTCGGCTCACGTTCACGAAACTGGCGCTTGAGTTCTTTATCTGCCAGCTTGCTCATTGCAAACAGCAAAATCCCACTGGTTGCCATATCAAGACGGTGCGCCGGCTCGCAAAAACCATATTTTTCTTTTACGCGCGACATTGCGCTGTCGTAATATTGCGGTTGGTTACCCGGCACGGAAAGCAAACCGCTCGGCTTATTTACCAATAAAATATGGTTGTCGTGATAGATCACATCTAACCAAGGTTCTTGCGGGGGATTGTAATCAATTAATGCCATTATTTACTCTTATTACTGATGACCACACGCAGGCTGTCCAATCGCCACGAGGCATTATGCAAATGCTCAAGAATTTGGCTACGTTGCGTGCTTAATGTGTCAATTTCATCTTGGCGAATGTTTTTATTCACCTGCTTTAACGCCTGCAAACGGGTTAGCTCGCTATCAAGGCATTGCTCCGCCCGCTGTTGGGCCTGTGTGATAAGCTGTTGGGCGGTGTCGCCAATGTGTTTTTCGCCCGCTTGCAATAATTGCTCAATGGCAGGACGCAACATTTTCAGCACTTTGCTTGCCATTTGTTTGCCCATCGGCTTGAGTTGTTTTTGCAACAGCTCAAAGCCCACTTTTTCCGCTAAATTATTGCCCTTGCCATCGATCAGCAATCGCACCGGTGTCGGCGGAAGGAAACGGGTAAGTTGCAAGCCGCGTGGAGCTTGGGCTTCGACAATATAAATCAGCTCAAGCCACAGCGATCCCACTGGCAGATCGTTATTGATGAGCAATGATACGGCAGTTTTGCCAATATCGCCATCGGTAATCAAATCAATGCCGTTGCGAATCATTGGGTGATCCCAAGTGAGAAACTCAACATCTTCGCGCGCCACGGCTAAATTGCGATCAAAGGTTACCGTTAAGCCTTCTTCTTTTAAGCCAGGGAAATCTGACACCAGCATTGTGCCTGTGGGGTGAATAACGATGCTTTTCTCGCCGAGATCTTCTTGCTCCACGCCGATAATATCAAATAAATTTAAGGTAAAATTGATTAATTCGCTTGAGCCGTCTTGCTCCGCAATGGCTGCGGCCAAGGCTTGGGCTTGTTCGCCACCGTTAGAATTAATTTCTAATAGACGATCTCTACCTTGATCAAGCTGCACTTTTAAGGCATCACGCTCGGTTCGGGTCTGAGCAACAAATTCATCAAACGCCGCATTCTGTTCATTATGCTGTAAAAAATCTTGCAATTTTGCACCGCGCTTTTCAAACAAGGTTGCGCCCATCGGACAGGTTTCTTCAAACGCATTCAAGCCTTGATGATACCACTGGGCGAGCAACACTTGCGGGCTGTCAGCAAAGCAAGGGGCGTAAATCTCGATGTCTTGTTTTTGCCCGATGCGATCTAAACGCCCTATGCACTGTTCCAATAAATCGGGATTATCAGGCAAGTTAAACAGCACCAAATGATGAGTGAATTGGAAATTTCGCCCCTCAGAGCCAATGCTTGAGGTGAGCAACACCTGCGCGCCCTCTTCCTGTTGAGCAAAATAAGCCGCGGCTTTATCCCGTTCTACAATAGACATATTTTGATGGAACACCGCACTGCGAATGGCTTCTTTTTCGCGTAAGGCTTTCTCTAGCTGAATGGCGGTTTTGGCTTGATGACAAATCACCAACACTTTTTCTTCGCGGTGAGATTGTAAGAAGTCGATCAGCCATTCCACACGCGGATCAAAATCCCACCAAGCGGCATCAGGGTTCATTTTCTGGAAGATCTGCTCGGGGTAAAATAAATCGCTGGTTTTCACTTCACCAAGCATTTTCAGCACGCCTATCGCATTGCGATATTGCTTTGGCATTGGCAAGGTGATTTCGTGATAATGACGCAATGGGAAGCCTTTCATGCCTTGGCGGGTATTACGAAATAACACACGACTGGTGCCGTGGCGATCGAGCAGATTTTCTACTAAGGTTTCACGCGCTTGCACTTTTTTCTCGCTATGATGAAGATCCGCTAATAATCCGCTAATATCTTGATCAGACAGCAATTCCGCTATATGTTTTTCTTCTTGCGTGCTTAATGGCTGCTCGCTTAACAATCCATTCACAGCTTCAGCCACTGGTTGATAATGCTGCTGTTCTTGCACAAAAGCGCTGTAATCATAAAAGCGATCGGGATCGAGCAATTTCAAGCGTGCAAAATGGCTTTCTTGCCCTAATTGTTCAGGGGTTGCCGTCAGCAATAATACGGTAGGAATATGGCTCGCCAACTGCTCGACAATTTGATAAGCCAAACTTGGCGCTTGTTCCGACCACGCCAAATGATGGGCTTCGTCCACAATAAGCAAATCAAAATCCGCGTTGGCAAGCTGTTCGGCGCGTCTTGGTTTTTGCACCAGCCAATCCAACGCACAAATAATCAGTTGCTCGGTTTTGAATGGATTGCTCGCCACGCCCCCATCAAGCCCATCAAAATCCGCACAACGCTCTTCGTCAAACAAGGAAAAATGCAAATTAAAACGGCGGAGCATTTCCACAAGCCATTGATGTTGCAAGGTTTCTGGCACAATAATCAGCACGCGTTCCGCTTTTTCAGCAAAAAGTTGCTGTTGCAAAATCATACCCGCTTCAATGGTTTTCCCCAGTCCCACTTCATCAGCGAGCAAAACACGCGGAGCAATTCGCTGTCCCACTTCTTTGGCGATGTGCAACTGGTGCGGAATTAAGCCGCCACGAATGCCACGCAACCCGCGTAACGGTGATTGAAATTGGGCTTGACGCTGTTGCAACGCTCGATAACGCAATACAAAATGGCTAGCCCGATCGATTTGCCCCGCAAATAAACGCTCTTGTGGCTTGCTGAAGGTGATTTGCGAGCTGAGTTCCGCCTCTTGCAACATCGCCTCTTGCCCATCTTCTTTTTGCACCAAATAGAACGCCAGCCCATTATGATCTAACACTTCAAGCACCTTGCCCTGCCAGCCCTCTTTATGACGAATTTCATCACCCACTTGAAAAACCACGCGCACTAACGGGGCATTATCTAAGGCATAAATACGAATTTCTTCGGCGGCAGGAAAATTTAGCGTAACCGTACGGTAATTGACTTCCGCAACCACGCCCAAGCCAAGATCATTTTCACTTTCACTAATCCAACGCTGACCAACTATAAAGGACATAAAATTTACTCTTATTATTGTTATAGCTAAATGGCGTATGCTGATAACAAGCCATTTAGCGAAGATTTTATTACGAAAAAGGGCGGCTATTTTAACGATCTTACAGTGAAAAAGAAATGAAAATATATACAACAAAAATACAACATAAATCACAGAATAAAAAGAAAAATGTAGCCTATCCTTGACTTTTTAAAAGTGCGGTGCAAAAATCGCAAGGTTTTTATTTCACTTATTAAGGATAATGCTATGCGTTTTTCTCAAACTCTTAAAAATGAATTTTTTGGCGGCTGGAAACCTTTTGAAGTCGTCTGGCTTTTCTTATTTATTGCTGCACAGCTTTACGCCTATGCACAATCGCCCGTGTCTTGGTTAGAGGCGCTTGCAGGGATTTCAGGTATCTTATGCGTGGTGTTTGTGGGCAAAGGGAAAATCAGTAACTATTTCTTCGGTTTAATTTTTGCTTATAGCTATTTCTATGTGTCGTTAGACAACAAATTTTATGGCGAAATGACCACGACCCTTTATGTTTATATTCCTGCGCAATTTATCGGTTATTTCTTATGGAAAGAAAATATGCGTAACAGCACAGAACAAAGCGAAACGGTAATCGCTAAATTTCTTACCGTAAAAGGTTGGGCCACCCTAATCAGCCTTGTAGTACTGGGTTCTATTGCCTTTATCAGCATTTTAAAAACAACAGACGGCAATTCTATCGGCTTAGATGGCCTCACCACCGTGCTGGTTATTGCAGCACAATTATTGATGATTTTGCGTTATAGCGAACAATGGATCTTATGGATTATCATCAATATCCTTTCTATCATTCTCTGGGCTGACACCCCAGCAATGTATTTAATGTTCGGCGCTTATTTGCTTAACTCGTTATACGGCTATTACAACTGGTCCAAGTTAGCGAAAAATTCGTAAAAAATGACCGCACTTTAAAAATAAAAACTTGGCATAATTGCCAAGTTTTTTTGTTTTTAAAGCTAACGGGAAATTAAGCTACCTCCTCCACATTAACCCAACGCTTTTCCTGACAGGACATTGCAATTGCATCAAGCACTCGAGAAACCTTAAATCCTTCTTCAAAATCAGGATACATTGGCTGATTATTTGTGATGGCATTAATAAGATCACGAATTTCCACCGTTTTTTGATCATTGAAACCAATACCATGTCCAGCGCTTACACAAAAATGCTTATAATCAGGGTGGTGTGGGCCTGTCAGTAAGGTTTTAAAACCTTGCCGTGCTGGTTCATCTGTGTGGAGATACAATTTCAGTTCTGCCATTCTTTCTTGCGTGTAGCTGATTGTGCCTTTTGTTCCTGTGATGACATAACTTAGTCCCATTTTGCGTCCACACGCAATTCGAGAAGTTTCAATTGTCCCCATACAACCATTAGCAAAACGTACGATTGCGGTGGCTTGATCTTCATTTTCAACAGGAAGCTGTTCATTTAAATTTTGCGGGTTAGGGCGCATTTTTATTACCGTTTCCATATCTCCAACCACGCGTTGAATTTGGCTACCTACAAGATATTGCGACATTTGTATAATATGCGCGGAAAGATCGCCTAACGCCCCTAACCCTGCTTTTTCACGAATGCAATGCCAATCTCGTGGTGTATTAGGATCTGCGAGATAATCTTCATTATGCGTTCCATAAAAATGAACAATCTCTCCAATTTCTCCCCGCTCTATGATTTCTTTCGCAAGTTGAGTAGTTGGGTTCTTAATATAATTAAACCCTACAAGGGTTTTTACTCCTGCTTTTTGTGCGGCTTGATACATTAATTTGGCATCTTCTGCAGTTAAAGCAAGAGGCTTTTCCGAATAAACATGTTTACCTTGCTCAATTGCAGCTAATGCAATTTCTTTATGTAAAAAGTTTGGGGTGCAAATATCTACTACATCAATATTGGGATCTTGTACCACATCACGCCAATCTCCTGTAGAACGCTTAAAGCCAAACTCTTTAGCCTTTTGAGCTGCTAACTCAGGTGTGATTTCTGCTAGGTAATCGCATTCTAGCTCCGCGTCTAGCGGAAAAACCGTAGGTGCTTGAGCATAAGCAATAGCATGGCAACGTCCAATATATCCTGTGCCAATTAATCCAATTCTTACTTTTTTCATTTCTTTTTCCTTACGCAAGAAAAAAGAGATTTCCATCGCAGAAATCTCTTTTATTTTTTATTATAAGGTTGGCATACTGAATGCTGCTTGAGAATCCATATTTTGTTCTGGCCAACGTGTTGTCACAGTTTTCATTTTAGTGTAGAAACGCACACCATCTGGACCATACACATTTAATGCCCCAAAAGCTGAACCTTTCCAACCACCAAAGCAATGGAATGCCATCGGAACTGGAATTGGAATATTCACCCCAACCATTCCAGCTTGGACGCGATATGAAAATTCCCGAGCTGCAGCACCGCTATTAGTGAAAATAGCTGCGCCATTACCAAATTGATGGTCATTGATTAAACGCATTGCATCTTCAAAATTTTTCGCACGAACAATGCCAAGCACAGGACCAAAAATCTCTTCTTTATAAATAACCATATCCTCAGTAACATGATCAAATAACGTACCTCCGATAAAGAAACCCTCTTCATAGCCGGCTGGTTTTTTATTACGTCCATCCACGACTAAAGTAGCACCCTCTTCTACACCTTTATCAATATATTTGGTTACGTTGTTGAGGTGTTGCTGCGTAATGAGCGGTCCAAAATCCATTTCTTTTTCGCTTTCTTTTGGAATACCTGGTCCATAACGTAAAGCTTCTACTTTTGGTTTTAGCGCAGCCACTAATTTATCTGCTGTTTCATCGTCAATGGTTACTGCAATTGGTAATGCCATACAACGTTCACCTGCCGCCCCAAAAGCTGCACCGAGTAACGCATCTGCGGTCGCATTAATATCCACATCAGGCATTACCAAACCGTGATTTTTCGCTGCACCAAGTGCTTGTACACGTTTACCATACTCAGAACCAACTTTATGCACATATTCTGCCGCTGTTGTTGAGCCCACAAAACTTATCGCTTTCACACGAGGCTCACGCAATAAAATTTCATTATCATGACGATCTCCATGTACTACATTAAACACACCATCTGGCAAGCCTGCTTCTTTTAATAATTCAGCAAGGCGAATAGAAAGTGAAGGGTCAGTTTTTGCAGGCTTCAAAATAAAGGTATTACCACAAGCTAGTGCAATCGGGAACATCCACATTGGCACCATCGCAGGGAAGTTAAATGGCGTAATACCAACGCAAACTCCCAAAGGTTGCATTGTGGAATGAATATCAATACCTCGCCCTGCTTGCTCCGAGAACTCACCTTTAAGCAAATGCGGAATCCCACAGGCAAATTCAACCACTTCCAAACCACGAGTTAACTCACCACAAGAATCAGAATAAACTTTACCATGTTCCTCAGTGATTAAACGTGCTAATGAATCCCAATCACGCTGTAATAATTCTTTAAACTTAAAGAGCACCCTTGCTCGACGTAATGGCGAAGTCGCAGCCCACTCAGGGAATGCTTTTTGTGCCACCTCAACAGCTTCCAGCACTTCCGCTTCAGTACTCATACGCACTTGGCGAATTTGTTTTCCTGTCGCAGGATTAAAAATTGGCCATACTTTTTCGCCTTGGCTTTCAACCAGTTTTCCATTAATAAAATTTAAAACAGTTTCCATTCTTTGCTCCTTAACCTAAAAGTGAAATGAATGATTCATCTGATTGTGCTTTGCACAAATTTAAGTTGTACACTAGATTAGAATAATGAAATAAATTTTTCAATTCACTTTACCAAATAATGAAATAATTATTTCATTTTTGTGATCTACGTTGGATATTTGATAATTTTTTCTGACAACCTTCCGCTATCTGATCTATGATTTGGACGAAAACTACCTAATTAATTCAATGAGAGGTGAATATGAGCTATTTATTGTCAAAGTCAGCCAAACAAAATCCAGCTCCTAATGGTTTAGTACAGAGAGTAACCCCTAAGAGCGCCAATTGGGAATATGTTGGGTTTGAATGCTATCACTTACAGCCTAATCAAAATTTGAGCTTTGATACAGAAAATACCGAAGTGTGTTTTGTGGTTTTGGCTGGAAAATGCACCATTTCGACAGCAGGGCAAATATTCGAACATATTGGTAACCGCCAATCTCCTTTCGACCGTATTCCGCCTTATTCTCTTTATGTGCCACATCATCACCAAGTTGAAATCCAAGCAGAAACTTATTTAGAATTAGCGGTTTGCCGTGCGCCAAGTGAAGGTAATTTACCAGTACGTTTAATCACACCAGCAGAAGTGGGTGTTGAACAACGTGGATTCGGCAATAATAAACGCCTTGTGCACAATATTCTGCCTGAAACAGAACCCGCTGATGCCTTATTAGTTGTGGAAGTATTTACCGATGAGGGAAACACCAGTTCATTCCCAAGCCATAAACATGATCAAAAAAATAGTGAAACTGAAACTTATTTAGAAGAAACCTATTACCACCGTTTTGAACCCGCTCAAGGATTCTGCTTGCAACGAGTCTATACCAATGATCGAAGCTTAGATGAATGTATGGCAGTCTATGATGGCGATGTAGTGCAAGTGCCAAAAGGCTATCACCCAGTTGCCACTATTGCGGGTTATAACAACTATTATCTCAATGTTATGGCCGGCCCTGTTCGCAAATGGCGGTTTACTTGGGAAAAAGATCACCAATGGATTAACAGCCAGGAGTATGCTGATAAGTTTTTTGAGTAAGAAATATATCACTTTGAAATCAAGTGTGGTGTAAATTTGAGCGGCAGATGAAAAATCACAAATTTTCCACCACACTTTTTCTCTATCTCTTGCCCCTTCTCCCTATTAAATCAATACAAATTATCATTTAGTCAGGTTTAGCCCAATACTGCTATGATTTATGCCAATTAACTCCCTACTAACTAAACTAAGGAAACAAAAATGACTGACAATTCAATCAAAAAATGTCCGGTTACTCACTTAACCACCGATTTTGGTGCGCCGGTGGTGGATAACCAAAACAGTTTAACCGCAGGGCCGCGTGGGCCACTTTTAGCCCAAGATGTGTGGCTGCAAGAAAAATTAGCGAACTTTGTGCGTGAAGTGATTCCTGAACGCCGTATGCACGCGAAAGGTTCTGGTGCATTCGGGACATTCACCGTTACCCACGATATTACCAAATATACCCGAGCGAAAATTTTTAGTGAAATTGGTAAGAAAACGGAAATGTTCGCACGTTTTACCACAGTAGCCGGTGAGCGTGGGGCGGCGGATGCAGAGCGTGATATTCGCGGTTTCGCACTAAAATTTTATACCGAGGAAGGTAACTGGGATATGGTGGGCAACAACACGCCTGTGTTCTTCTTACGTGATCCGCGTAAATTCCCAGATCTTAACAAAGCGGTAAAACGCGATCCACGCACCAATATGCGTTCAGCGACTTACAACTGGGATTTCTGGACATTGTTACCAGAAGCGCTCCATCAAGTAACTATCGTGATGAGCGATCGCGGTATCCCGGCAAGTTATCGTCATATGCACGGCTATGGCTCGCACACTTATAGCTTCATCAATGCGGAAAATGAACGTTTTTGGGTGAAATTCCACTTCCGCACACAGCAAGGCATTAAAAATCTTACCGACGCTGAAGCTGAAGCGATTATCGGTAAAGATCGCGAAAGCCACCAACGTGATTTATATGAAGCCATTGAACGTGGTGATTTCCCGAAATGGACGATGTTTGTGCAAATTATGCCAGAAAAAGACGCGGAAAAAGTGCCTTATCACCCTTTCGATCTCACCAAAGTATGGCCGAAAAAAGATTATCCATTAATTGAAGTAGGTGAGTTTGAACTCAATCGCAATCCAGAAAATTTCTTCTTAGATGTAGAACAATCTGCGTTTGCACCAAGCAATTTAGTACCGGGAATTAGCGTATCACCAGACCGTATGCTACAAGCGCGCTTGTTCAACTATGCAGACGCACAGCGTTACCGTTTAGGCGTGAATTATCAGCAAATCCCTGTAAACCGTGCGCGTTGCCCTGTACACAGTAACCACCGCGATGGTCAAGGACGTGTGGACGCAAACTATGGTAGCCTGCCGCATTATGAGCCAAATAGCTTCAGCCAATGGCAAGAGCAGCCGCAATACAAAGAACCACCATTGAAAATCACTGGTGATGCGGATTTCTGGGATTATCGCGAAGATGATGCAGATTACTTCAGCCAACCTCGCGCGTTGTTCCAGCTAATGACTGAAGAACAAAAGCAAGTGCTTTTTGAAAACACCGCACGCGCCTTGGGCGATGCCCCTGATTTCATCAAGCAACGTCATATCGACAACTGCACCAAGTGCGATCCAGCCTATGGTGAAGGCATTAAGAAAGCGTTAGGTTGGGCATAGTCCTACAATAAAAGCACCTTGTTTTATTGCCCACTAAAAGTTGAATTAAATAATTTAACACAAGGGGGGAGATTAACTAGGTGCTTTTTATTTTCTTGTATCGAATCTCTTCAATAAAATGATTTTTTTATCGTAGGAAAGGTTAATGAAACTGATATTTTCCACGATAATAAACAGGCATTTTTTACTTAATATAAAAAGAATTAATCCGTTGCTTAATATTTTCTTCAAAGAGAAAAATTTACAAAAATTCAACCGCACTTATTTTTTCGTATAAAAATAAGTGCGGTTGAAAATCATTGAATTTTTGTGGGCTACAGAAAATTCTATTTCTAAATATCCACTACAGGCTTAGTTTTCCGTCCAGCGTTTAAAAATAAGCGACGTATTCACTCCGCCAAAGGCGAAGTTATTATTCATCACATAATCTGTGTGAATTTCTCTTGCGGCGTGGCGGATATAATCTAACTCACCACAACGTGGATCGATATTGTCTAGGTTAAGCGTTGGGGCAAACCAGTTATCTCGCATCATTTCAATGGAGAACCAAGATTCTAATGCACCGCACGCACCGAGTGTGTGTCCAAGATAGCTTTTTTGAGAACTAAGCGGTACGTTACCAAATAAAGCGGCGGTGGCAAGGGTTTCTGCAATATCACCTTGTTCTGTGGCGGTGCCGTGTCCATTTACATAGCCAATTTGCTCAGGACGTAAGCCTGCGTCTTTTAAAGCCAATTCCATACAGCGTTGCATCGTTTCTTTTTGCGGACGCGTGATATGGCTACCATCGCTATTTGCGCCATAGCCTACGACTTCCGCTAAGATTGTTGCATTACGCGCTTTCGCGTGTTCAAGTTCTTCTAAGACTAAGATCCCAGCGCCCTCACCAATCACTAAGCCATCACGATCCTGATCATAAGGGCGCGGTGTTTGCTGCGGTTGGTCATTACGACGACTTGCGGCGTAAAGGGAATCAAACACATAAACTTGTGAAGGGCAGAATTCTTCACCGCCTCCAGCTAACATCATTGGGATCATTCCATATTTGATCGCCTCATAGGCATAACCAATGCCTTGGCTGCCTGATGAGCAGGCGCTGGAGGTGGGAATAATGCGTCCGCTTAAGCCAAAGAAAATGCCGATATTTGCCGCTGTGGTATGGGGCATCATTCGCACATAAGTATTGGCACTGCTGGTGTTCGGATAGCCTGCCATCATTAAGCCAAGATCTTGAATATCTTTAGTGCTACCTGATGATGAACCACTTGCTACCCCCATATTGCCATTGAGTACACAAGGATCCAGTTCGCCATTTTGCAATAAACCGGCATTTGTTAGCGCCATTTCAGCAGCATCAACACAAAGCCGAGCCACTTTCCCCATACTGCGTAACTGCTTACGATTCCAATGGCTTGGCGGTGTGTAGTTGTTGATCGGTGCGCCAAGACGAGATTCAATTTCTCCGTCTAACCTGCCCCAATCCATAGTTTGCACCGCATTTTTTTGTTTTGCGAAGGCTTGCTTAATGCTCGCCCAATCACGCCCAAATGCGGTAATACCGCCAACACCTGTTACCACAACTCGTTTCATCATTTGTTCCTTAGCATAATCCGCCATTTACGGCGATCACTTGGCGAGTAATATAGCCTGCTTTTTCATTCATTAAGAAATCTACTGCGTGTGCCACTTCTTCAGGTTCACCCATTCTTGCAGCGGGAATGGCTTTGAGAATCTCTTCAACAGGCACATTTTCGTCTAAAATTTCTGTATTAATTAACCCTGGAGCAACGCAATTTACCGTGATTTTACGTTTTGCTAATTCCACAGCAAGGGCTTTGGCAGCGCCAATAATCCCTGCTTTTGAGGCACTGTAATTCACTTGTCCACGATTTCCAATTAAGCCAGACACGGATGTGATACACACAATTCGCCCTGCTTTTCGGCGGCGGATCATCGGCATCATAATGGGGTGAAGAACATTGTAAAAGCCATCTAAATTAGTACGTAACACAATATCCCAATCTTCATCGGTTAATGCAGGAAAGGCATTATCTCGGGTTAATCCTGCATTGAGCACCACGCCATAGTAAGCCCCAAATTGCTCAACATCAGCCAGTAATTTTTGGGCGGTGTCATCACGATCACTCACATCAAATTGCAAAATGCGTACATGTTGTCCCATTGCTCGAATTTGTTCTGCCACTGCTTGTGCTTCTGCCACTCGACTACGGCAGTGCAATACAATATCAAAGCCTGATTGCGCCAGCTGTAACGCAATGGCTTTGCCAATACCCCGGCTAGAGCCTGTAATTAATACGCTATTTGTCATACTCTTTTCTCTTTTGGTGGACGCAATACATTCAGCGTCCCTTCAATAATCAGTTCATTCGTATTTTTATTTCGCAGTTGGCAATCAAATACGCCAAAGCCAGTGTCATCTTCAAGAGAGCGCTGAATGCGAATTTCTAATGTGCTGCCAACAGGAATATTTTGCTGATAAATATGTAATTTTCTTGTACCAAGCCAATAACCTAGCCCAATAGGCTGACCTGCTCGAACACATTTACAACCCGCCCAAGCCGCAATGCCCTGAGCCATAATTTCAGCCCCTACAAAACTTGCTAGTTTGCCATTTTTTAGCAAAATATGCTCCGCACTTACCTGCGCTTGCGCAATGAGAAAATCTTCTCCAAATTCATCAATTTGTTGTAATAACACCATTTCACCGCTATGTGGCAAAAGTGGTGCAATATGGGTAATCGGGCAGGTTAAATCAAACATCACTTTCTCCCAAAATGATCACCGTATTATTGCCGCCAAAAGCAAAGGAGCTGCTTGCACCAATGCGTTTTCTATGCGTCCAACGGCTGTTATCGTCTGTAATCGCAACTTTTGGTAAGGCAGGATCGGGCTCGCCGTCCCATAATTGTGGAGGCAATTTCCCCTCGGGATTGAAATCAGAATGAATCATTCCCCACAAAATCGCGGCTTCTACTGCGCCGGCAGCGCCTAATGTATGCCCTGTGTAAGGTTTTGTTGTGGTGCAAGGGGTATTTTCACCAAACACATTATGCACTGCTAAAATTTCCATTTGATCGTTATGGATTGTGCCTGTGCCGTGCAAATTGATCCAACCGATTTCATCTGCCACAAGCTGGCTATTTGCTAAAGCGGCACGAAATGCCGCAATCGCTCCCTCCCCCTCGGGGTGTGGGGAAGACATATGATACGCATCACTACTCGCGCCATAACCTAATAATTCCACCGATTGCCCTAAAGGTTGTTTGGACAGCACAAACATTGCTGCGCCCTCGCCAATATTAATCCCTTTACGATTTGCTGAAAGCGGATTCGTTTGGCGATCAGATAACACAGACAAGGATTGAAAGCCCTTAATGGTTAAAGGCGATAAGGTATCCACACCGCCACAAATCACCGCATCACATAGATTATTTTTCAATAATCGTGCCGCACTCATTAAGGCTCTTGCCCCAGACGTGCAAGCGGTGGAAATGCCATAACATAAGCCATTCAAACCATATTGCCACGCGACAAAATCTGCGGGTGCTGAAAAATATTGTTGTTGCTGTTTAAAAGGAACTTTCGACCAATCTTGATGTTCCGCTGCTTGCTTAAATACTTCAATGTTTTCATCTACGCCTGTGGTGGATGTCCCCACCACCACCGCAATGCGATGTTTGCCGAACGTCTGAATGGCTTGCTCAATCTGCGTTTCTAGCTGGGCTAAACAATGCCACAAAAGTTGATTATTACGGCTACGATGTTCGGCAGGAACAGTATCTTGAAAAGGGCGAAGTGGCACATTCACCGCACCATACATTCGAGCATTGTCTGACAGCCCATTTTCGCTAAATGGCGTATCACACAAACTTAATGTAGAAGGTGCGCCTAATAATAAGGTTGAAATATGGGCTGCCAGCCCCTCGCCTAAACTACTTACCACCGCAGGTTGCGATAAATACAATTTACTCACATTATTCCTTAATTTAGTAACGTTACACGCCAGTGGCTGTGGTCGGTTAAATCAATTTTCCACGCAGGGAATTGCCCTTCAATCGACCACACTGGTTTGTGATTAATAAAATAAACTCGTTGTTTACCTTGCATTTCCACTGCGCTAAATGGAAAAAGCGGAGCGTCTGGATATAACGCCGTTGCGATCGCAGAAAATAACCACTTCGCTTGTGGATTTGGCATTACAAAACCATCATTTTGCCAGCCTTGCGGCGTTAAAATCGCCCGTGCTAAGGGCGCACCAAGGGGATCGGTTTGCACCCAACGCCATTGTTTAGGCTGATATTGTAAGGCAAGTAAACTTTGTTGCTGTGAGAGATTTTGCTCATCTTGCCGTTCAATTTTAAATAATTGGCTCGCTGGCGTATTCGCTGGAAAATCTTGCGGTTGCGGCAAATTCTGACAGCCCATCAAACCACATAGCACAACAGCAATAAACCCAGCTCGCCATTGATTCATTCTTTTTATCATCATATTAAGTGCGGTTGTTTTTTTTGATTTTTTCGATTGTAGCATATTTCTTTTTATTTCAATTCACAGAAAAACGAGAACCTGATGCTATGCACCAACGAATTTGGAAAAACACGCAAAAATCCCACCGCACTTTAATTTTCTATCTATTTTTATTTCTCATTACTCTTGGCTTGCCGCACCACAAATCTCAGCTAACGCAGCAAGGCGCTGTTTTGATTTCGCCACAAATGGATTGGCACTATCCCACGCATAGCCAGCTAAGATAGAAGAAATCATACGGCGAATTTCAGGCTGTGGATCTTTGGCATACACCACATCTTGGAACGAACCATCATACCAGCCATTTACATAAGTGCGGAAGGTATCAACGCCAAGCATTAATGGCTCGGCAAATTCTTTTTGCCAATCAACGCTCTCGCCTTTTAATTGACGCACGATTAACGGCGCGGCAAGATGCGCGGAATGCAACGCAATGGTTACCCCTGATGAAAATACGGGATCTAAAAACTCCGCCGCATTACCCAATAAAGCAAAGCCTTTGCCGTGCAAGGTTTTTACATTCGCAGAATAGCCCTGAATATGGCGATAAGGGAAGTCGTTTTCCCACACTGCATTTTTTAATATCCGTTTTAACATAGGGCATTCTAACGCAAATTGTTTCAGCACCTGTTCATCATCACCATCAAGGGTTTCTGGCAAACCAACCACGCCAATTGAGCAACGATTATCGGCAAATGGAATTAACCATAGCCATACATCACGATGCTCTGGGTGAGTGGTAATAAGAATTTTGTTTCGATCAAACTCAGGATCATCAATATTGTCATCAATATGGGTGAAGCGAGCCACACGAGCAGGCAAGTGCGAAGGTAACTCCAAATCTAATAAGCGTGGTAATACGCGCCCGTAACCACTTGCATCAAGAACAAATTTCGCGTTCAAATTGTAGCTTTCGCCTTTATCATTACGCACCTGTAATTGCACACCATTGTCTTGAGATTCAAAAGCTAACACTTCATTGCCAAAACGCACATCAACGCCACGCTTTGCTACTTCATCAATTAAAATTTTATCGAAAATTCCCCGTCTAACTTGAAAGGTTGTGCCAGCGCCAGCGGTAAATTTGTCAGTAAAATCAAAATAAGTATAGCGATTGCCCCAAGTGAACGCTGCGCCATTTTTAAATTGGAAACTCGGTTCGCGGTTTACTGCGTCCACCAACTCTGCTTCACGCAAAATTTCCATACAATAAGGCAGTAGGCTCTCACCAATCACAAAGCGTGGGAAATATTGTTTCTCTAACACGCATACAGACAACCCTTGCTTTGCTAACAATGCCGCAGTCACTGAACCTGAAGGCCCTGCACCAATAATTGCAATATCACATTGACTCATTTTTTCTCCCTAAAAAGTTTAGTTATTATTTACGATACATTATAAACGCAATCCCCACTGCACAGATCACGCCGATACTCACGCTTAGTCCAAACAACGCCACCGCTGGCGTGCTGCTTAACGTGAGCAAACCGAAAGAAATCAGCGTGGTACTGGCCGCGAGTAAAATGGCGAATTGCTTATGCGCAGTCAATGCCGACACCGCTTGCAAATACGCCACATAATCCACTGCAATGGCGGAAACTAATAACATTCCAAATATCGCAAACAAACTGATTGGCAAGCCAAGCCAGCCGAAAATCCCCAAGGTGGCAAGCACCGCACAAACTGGCACAAATAACATTTTGCCACTGGTTTTCGCCCCGAAATAACGCCATAACAACAATCCCGCCAACGCGAAAGAAAGCAGTTTCAACCACGCTGCTTGATTACGGGTTTGTTGGAAAGATTCGTTTAAGTGGCTACGCTTGTCTTGCCAGAAAATATCTTGATCATTCGCAAGTTGCGATAAGGCTTGGTGAACTCCACCATTAACTGGAACAATCGCTGTGCGTTGTCCGTTTATTTGCCCTAAATACAAACTTTGCCACCCTTGCCCTAAGGGATTTTTTAGTGCAGCTTGTAAGGATACCGCAGGTTGGGTTATCAATGCGTTAAGCTGTTGTTGCACAATTTCAGAAGTAATACCCATTGCGGTGAGCGGTGCGAAATCCTGTTCAGATAAATTCTGTAATTGTTGGGCAAAATTATGCTGCTGCTTTTCGCTCATTAACCATTGGCTCAAAGATTGATAACTGTCTAGCTGCTGTTGCTGCTTGGCTTGTTTTAATCGAATATCAAGTGCGGTCAATTTTTCGAGTAATTTTTCATCATTTTCTGCTAGCACTAAAAAATATTGCCCACTTAACTGCATTCCGGTTAATTCACCAATTCTTTGTGCTTGGCTGACTAAGTTGGGCGACAATGCCACCCATTGGCGAATATCATCTTGCCACTTAGATTGCGTAATTCCGCCTGCCACAAAAAGAATGAGCATAGCGATCAAGGCTTTTCGGTAAACAAAAAACTTTTGCAAAAAGCACCGCACTTTGTAAAAGGCATATAACAAATTTGTTGGGCGTTTAGTTTGATAATGGCGGAAAAAATAAGGCAATAAAAGTTGTGTACACAACACCGCTGCCAATAGTGCCGCCGCTGAAAATAGCGCAGTTTGCTGTAACACGGGTAAGGTGGTGAACCCCAGCAAACCATAGCCAAGCAAGGTGACTAATAAACTCACACTAAAGGTTAGGCGTAATTTTTGCATTGCAGGCTGCGCTTGCCAACGGCGAGAAAGCAATGAGCCAGATAGCCAATGTAGCGGAAAGTCAATCAACACACCGATTAAGCTCGTACCGATGACCAGGGTTAAAATATGCACTTGTCCAAACCAAGCAAGGGTTACCACTAAGCCGACCAACACTCCAGCCGAAATGGGAAAAAATAGCCATAACACGCGTAACGAGCGAAATACCATCAGCAATAAGATTAAAGTCAGCCCAATGCCAAAACCGCTCATTAATTGGCTTTCTCGTTCCGCCCCTTGTTTGGCTTGCAGCGCAAATAAACTTGCGCCAGTGATCGCCATTTCCGCCCCCTGTTCTTGCACAAGGTGCTGATTTTGCGCAATCAGTTGCTGCAATGCCAAAGGTGGAGTAAGCCAGTTTTTTGGGGCTAATTCGCCTTGCAATAATACCCAAGTTTTTCCTTGCTCATTGACTGTTAATGCGCCACTTTCTGCCTGCCATTGCACATTGCTTTGTGACTGTGCTTGCGCGAGTGTAAATCGTCCGAAGCCAAGCCAATCTTGATCTAAGGGCAATAAACTTTGTGCCGCGAAAGGATTACTAATTTGCTCGGCATATTGCTGAAAATATTGATGGGGCTGTTGAATTAATTGTGTACGAATATCCACAGGCAAGGTGGCGAAAGCAAGGGCTTTTACGCCTTCACGAAGCTGATTAAGATCGGGTTGAAATTCACTCGCCACTTGGCTGAACAATCCGCTCTCACGCCAGCGCTGTGCGATTTGTTGCGAAAGTTGCAATGCTTGGTGAGCTTGCGGTGAGCCGACAAGGGCAATAATTTTTCGGTTAAGTTGTTGTTCCTGTTGTTTATCCACTTGCTGTTGCACCGCTTGCCATTGTTGATCCTTAGGGAGCAGTGCTTGTAAATCCGTTTGTAGCCAATTCCCACGCCAAATAAACACCGCCAGCACAGCCACACAAAACACCAAGCTTATTACATAAGCAAGGCGAACCGATGTAGAAAAAAGTGCGGTGGAAAATTTTGCTGTTTTTATTGGCAAGTGCGACATTTTGGCTCCACTTTTTATTCTAGTGCTTGCTTCACCGCAGGTGGTAAGGGTTGATTAAGCTGAATGTGCTGAAAGTGAATTTTGGTGCTATCACCTTGGACTTCATTCAGTTGCATTGCGGTAACGCTTTGATTTCCCTGCACAATAATTGACGTAAAGATCTGTTTCATTAAGAGTGAACTGGGCGTAAGGTGCAATGTCCATTGTTTTGCATCGCCACTTAATGCCACGTCAAAATGGCTTTTTAGTCCTGACAAATCGCCCGACAACAACCCTAAAAACAAGCGAATTTGTTGCGATTGTGCCATATTTCCGTTGGAAATCCAGTGTTGCCCATTCCATTGCTCAATGCCTTGTGGCGTGATGCGTAATTCCGTGTTAAACGGCTGTTGCATTTTCCACAGCAATCCCTTTTCTGCCACTAAGGCGAATTGCCCGCTGCTTTCAATCGGTTGGGGTAATGCTTTGAGAAAGCGTTGCTGCACAAAATCCCCTTGCACATTATGGCTTTGTTGAAGTTGTTTGATCAGATCTTGCTCAGAGAATGCCCAAAGGGGTAAGCTGATTACCCCTAGCAATAACACCAAATATTTTTTCATTTCAGTTTTTCCTTTGCCTTATGCTAACGGTTGAAAGTCTTTGTAGGCTTCAAAGGCTTTACGCCAATTTTCCGTTGCCTCTAATTGCATTTCGCCTGTTTGGGCGTCCACCACCACTTGTGTGGTGCTGGCGACCGTGAGTTTTTTACCCGTTGCTAAATCGGTAATCACATAATCAATACGCAGGCAGGTATCATATTCCACCACGGAAAGGGTTACGCGGATTTTTTGACGAAAAAGTGCAGGGCGAACGTATTTCACATTCAGTTGCACAATGGGCCAACCATAGCCGTCAGCACGAATATCATCATAAGTGTAGCCAATGTCTTCTAGCAATGCACAACGTGCCATTTCAAAATATTTAATGTAATGCCCGTGCCACATAATATGCGCAGAATCCACATCAAAAAAGGGAATTTCATAATCAGATTGATGTTGGCAATAAACGTGTTTTTTCGCTTTCATTCTTTGTTATCGTTCCAAAAATCGTAAAAATTAAACCATTGTAATGGCTGCTCACGGCAGGCTTGCGCCAATACATCAGCATATTGCTGCATTGCCTGTTGAATATGTTGCTGACGCACTTCACCACGTCCTGAGATAGCAGGGCTGAAACGGCGCAATTTTAATTGATAACGCCCTTGCGATTTCACACAAAACACCGTATTAAGCGGTGCTTTGAGCAATGTCGAAAGCAGCCAAGCGCCTTGCGGAAAATCTGCTAGCCTGCCGAGAAAATTAACTTTTTGTGTTTTATCGCCACGCACAGGAATGCGATCTGCTGCAATGGCAATCCATTCGCCACGTTCTATACGTTGGTGCAATTCAAACATCTTTTGTGCATCTAAATCCGTTACCTGAATGACAGGAAGGGCTTTTGCCCCCGCTTTTTCTAAGGCTTCATTGAAAGCCTCTGCGTGGTGGCTATGTACTAACACGTTCAGCACAAAATTAGGATGATGTCCGCTATCAACTAGCGCGCGACAAATTTCAATGTTGCCAAAATGGGAGCATAATAAAATTTGTCCACGGCTTTGATGATCAATGTCGTGATAAAGATTATCCGCATCATCAATATGCAAATCGTGATAGTTAATTTTATTTTGCCACACTGCAAAGCGATCCGTGATTGCTTCGCCAAAAGTTAAAAATTGACGAAAAACCGCCCAAGTTGGTAATTTCACTTCTGGAAAGGTTTGACACAAACGTTGCTGATATTCAGCAATATACTGACGCGCTTTCTTTGAAGTGGCAAAAAAATAGCTCACCACCACGAAGGTGGCAATGCGGATCGCCCACAAAGGCAGATATGCCACAATCAATCGGGTGAGATTGAGAAAGAATCTTGTACCACGCTCTTGTTGCTTTGCCCAATGTTTTTCTTGTTGGCTCATAACGGTTTGCCTCGTATCATTCGCCATACCATTTGCCAAAAAAGTTTGGTGTGCATTTTGCTGATTTTCCAGTTATCCGCAAAAGTTCGGAAATGTGATGTGCCGTTCTTATCATAACGCACGGGGGTATCCACCCATACCATTGGAATTTGATACCAATGTGCTTTGACAATAATTTCAATGTCAAAATCCATTCGATCGCCAATTTTTTCCTGTTTCAACAAATCCATCATTGCCACCACAGGATAAAGCCGAAAACCACACATTCCATCTAAAATATCCCGTGAATGGGTGTGAATGGCATTCCAAAAATCGGTAATCTTTCTACCGTATAAACGGGATTTTGGTGCGTCATCACCATAAATAGGACGTCCACAAATAAGTGCGGTGGGATTTTCCGCACTTTTTTGTAAAAAGATCGCCACATCAGAAAGTTGATGTTGTCCGTCTGCATCAACTTGTACAGCATAGGCAAAACCCTGTTCCCAAGCTAGCTTAAATCCCACTTTCATTGCTGCGCCTTTGCCCCCATTCTGCGGACAAAAATGAACTTGAATACCGTCTTGTTGTGCAAGTTCGTGAAGTGCCACTTTGTGCTCCGCTGTTGAGCCATCATCAATAATCAGCACAGGTAAATTAAGTTGGCGTAGCTGATGTGCCACGGCACCTACGGTGTTGGAATGATTGTAATGAGGAATAAGGGCAATCACTTGTTGATTTATTGGCTGATTATGCATTGGTTAATTCCTCTTGCTGGCGGAGAAAGGCCTGCTCGAAATCTGCTTTTAAAATTTTTGATTGGCTGTTGCGTGGCAGTTTCTCGGTAAAACGCCAAAAACGTGGCAACGCTGCGGCTTCTTGAGTTTGGCTAAGATGCTGGCGAAGTGAATGAATGACCGCATTACGCCCTTGTGTGCGATATAGGTTTAACCCTTTCTCATTTAATGCTACCCAAGCCGCAGGGCGAGCCTGATTAGGGTGCTGCGCAATAAAGCAATCCACCACCCAAGAATGCTGCTGCAAGGCTTGTTCTATATTAACCAGCGAAATGCGTTTATCACCCAGTTTCACTATGCGATCTACACGCCCAAGCAGTAAAAAACGCTCGCCGTGCATTTCCGCTGCGTCTGCCATAATTTCTGGCAGATCAAGCCAAGGGGATTTCACCCAAAGCGTGCCATTTTCTGTTAATCCTACTGTGGTAAATATGGTCGGCGTCCATAATGTTTCTTGCTCACGAAACGCTATTGCCCCTGTTTCAGTGCTACCGTAGCATTCGATCATTCGGCAAGATAAAGTGTCACGAATACGTTGTGCCGTATCCAAAGGTAAAGGCGAACCTGCGGAAACAACAGCACGAATGCCACAACGCGCAAGTTTGGGATCTTTTAAATTAAGGTGAGTCAGCAAGGCAGGGCTGCTTACCCATAATACATTTTCTGCGTGTAAACTTTCGCTCATCAAATATTCGGGATAATGATATTGCAAGCGTGCCAACGGCCAGCCTAAATAGAGCGGTAAGAAAATTCGGTAAGATAAACCGTAATGATGTTGGGCTGATACACTTGATACCACATATAGCGGTGTATTCTCTGAAAATGCGACACTTTGCGCAATAGCTTGAGCCTCTTGCCACATTTTTTCTGCGGTTTTAACTAAAATTTTTGGCTCACCACTGCTACCTGAGGTTTTAAGCCAAATTTCACTTTGACAATGGGGATCGATTAAAGGCTGGGCTAAAGTTTCATCGTTAATTTGTTGTGCTAAACCAAAGGTGGCAAAGCATTCATTATCCATCAACATCGCATTTTCTTGTGCTAGCCATTGTTGGTTTTCCGCCAATAAATTTGGCGGCAATAACACGCGCACTTTTGCCTGAAAACACGCCAGCAACATACACGCCATTTGTGCCGCATCATCAAGCCATAAACCTAGGCTATGTATCTGTTGCTGCTGTAATTGCTGACTAATTTGCCACGCACGAGAGGTAAAATCTTGTTTTGACCAAGAAGGATTTAAGGTGATGTCCTTCATTGCTGAAAAATTAATTTGCATGATGTTTTTTTACTTGTTGTCGAATGATCCATTCAATGCCCATCACTAAACCAATGAACACATAGGAAATCACCCCTGAATATAATGCCCAATAATCATAATATTGCCCGAGTATTAGTGCGCTTGTAATCACGATATTGATAATAAACACAACGCACCATACTTGGGTTACGGTTCGGGTGTAACGCACACCTTCTGCCGTTAAATTCGGTTCTTGCAAGCGGGCTAAACGCTCTACAAAAGTTTGCGATTGCCATAGGCTGCTTGCAAATAAGGTGAGCATTAATCCATTGATAATCACGGGATACCAAAACATTCCTACTAAGGTGCGAGTGCCTGCGATTACCACTAAAATTAATGCTAGGCAAAAAGAGAAATAACGCTGCGGTGAGGGCTTTTGTAGCAGCCCTTTCACCGCCCATAATGCCGCCATTATCCACGGTAGATAAAACAAAATGGGGCTATTTGCCCCTTGCCACCAAAAAACAATGGGAAAAGCCACCGCACTTACTGCAAGGAATAAGGTGATAAGAACGGAAGTTAAGGCTTTCATTATGTTATTCCGTTAAAAGTGCCGCACCGCTACAGCAGGTTTCTTCGGCGACTTTAAGCTGGAATGCGATCCGCCGCTTTTCAGGCTGCCAACTAAGCGTGAGTTCAAATTCATCATTTGGACGTAAAAAATGCTGGAACTTCAAACGATCAATGCTCGAAAAATTAAGATCTCTACCTAAAAAATCCTGCATTTTTTCGCTGATCCATTGTAACTCAATCACGCCCGGCACTAAGGGAAATTCAGCAAAATGATCTTTTAAGAAACGCAATTCCAACGGCACTTTGCCTTTGATCACATATTGATTGCCATCATGCTCAGGCCTATACCAAATAGGATCAAGCACGCTTTCCACACAAACCTGATTAAAGGCTAATTTATTAATTTTCGATTGACTATTGCGCGGCAATTTATCAGTAAAACGCCAAAAACGTGGAATGGCGGATTTATCTTGATTTGCAGCAACAGCTTGTTTCAGCTCAGCAATTAATGCACGGCGACCTTGTTCACGGAAAGCATTAATGCCTGCTTCCGTTAATCCCACCCACGCAGCTAAGCGATTTTGCTCGGGGTGGCGTGCGATATAACAATCTTCCACAAAAGGATGTTGTAATAACTGGCGTTCAATGCTCACTAAAGATGTACGTTTATCACCAATTTTCACAATGCGATCACAACGTCCAAGTAAACGAAAGCCTGAGCCTTCAAATTCCACTACATCTGCGGTTTGCTCGCGTCCTGAAATCCAGTCTGCTTCAATCCATAAGGCATCTTGTTCATCTTGCCCAAGCTGGCTATTTGGCAATCTTTGCCAAAGATGAATATCATCACGGATTGCAATTGGGCCTGTTTCCGTACTGCCGTAAATTTCTACCACAGGGGCGTGAGTTGCTGCACGGATTTGAGTTGAAACATCTTCAGCCAATGCGCCACCTGAAGAAACAATACCACGCAGATTTTTTTGCATTGCCATTGTGTCCCAAGCAATACTTGATAACATCGCAGGGCTACTCACCAACACGGCATTTTCTGATTGGTTAAGTGCTGACTTGATACACTCAGGATAAAACAATTGCTTACGCCCAATTTGCCACCCAAGTGCTAACGACATCATAATATGCACGGTTAAGCCATAAACGTGCTGAATGCTCACCGTGCTAATGGCATGCCAGTGATTATCCGCTGGGAAAGGCAGAGCCTCTGCTAACACTTGCGCACTTCGCCACATTTGTTGAGCAGTTTTCACAATGGTTTTTGCTTCCCCTGTGCTACCAGAGGTTTTCAGCCAAATTTCTGTTTGTGCGTTACGATCAAAGTGCGGTGCAAAATTTTCTTGTTTTTGTACCTGCTGATCGCCACCAAAATCCTTAAACGCCATACAAGGTGAAAGTTCAGCGTCATTATCACACAGCCAGAACTGAGCGTGCTGTGCAACCCATTCACGGCTTTCTTGGGTTAAATTGGGTGGAAAAAGCACGCGTACATCAGCCTGCCAAGCAGCAAGCAAGGTGCAGGCAAGATTTGCGCCGTCTTCTAACCAAACCGCAATGGATTTCACCTTTTGCTGCTTAAACGCTTGCGCCATTTGTAGGGCTTTGTAAGCAAAATCGCCATAGCGCCAATCGGGCTGAGTGGCGATAAGACTATGTTCCGTGTAATTAGGCATTCTAAGAGTCGTCTGTGGCTTGTTGGGCTTCTTGGCTCATTTTTAACACCGCTTGCACCACATCATTTACCGTACGCACATTGCGGAAATCTTCAGGTTTCACTTTGTATCCTGTGTTGCGTTTGATGTAGTCAATTAAATCAATGGCGTCAATGCTATCAATTTCTAGATCTTCATAAAGATTCGTTTCTGGTGTAATTTTATTGGGATCAATTTCAAATAAAGATACCAAGGCTTCAGAAAGCAAATCTTGGATTTGTTGTTCTGTCATCATCGTCATTAACCTTGTTGTGAGCGAATAAAGGCGGCTAAAGTATTGACATTAGTAAAGTGATCACGCAATGCGTGCTGTTCACTATCTAATTGTAAATTAAAGGCTTTTTGTACTGCTAAGCCGAGTTCTAGCGCATCAACAGAATCTAGCCCTAAGCCCTCATCGCTAAACAGCAATGTATCATTTTCAATATCTTCTGGGCTGATGTCTTCCAATGCTAAACTTTCGATAATGATATTTTTAAGTTGTTGTTCTAATTCCATTTTATTTATCCTTTTTGTTGAGTTTGAGAATTAAAATAATCGTTTAAATATTGTGTTAAGCGGCGTGCTGCCAACGGTAAGGGTTTTTCAGCAAGCCAAGCTTGTGGATCAATGTCCTCTCCCACAGAGAGCTCATAAGTAATGCGGCTTTTAGGTAATTGATACCAAGGTTGCCCCTTTTTGAAATTCAGCGGATGCATTTTGATCACCACGGGAGTAATCACTTTTGCGCTACGCAAACCAATAGATACCGCACCACGGTTAAGTTTCACCACACCGTCCCAACCTGTTCTTGTTCCCTCAGGAAAAAGCAAAATTGCCTGTTCTTTCAGCACGTTATCGCATTGTTCTAACAGTTCAAGGGATTCCGTATTCGGCAAAAATCCACAAGCCAAAATTTGGTTTCGCATTGTCGGATTATGCAATAAATCTTGTTTCACAATGCAATTTAGCTCTGGCGTTTTCGCTAAGATTAATACAACATCAAGCAAAGAAGGGTGATTGGCGATAACTAATTGCCCGGCGCGCCCTAATTTTTCAAAACCTTGATATTTGACTTCTAGCACGCCACTCCAAACAGTAAAACGCACAAAATAATGCCAAATTTTTCCAACAAAGCGGCGTACTTTTAATTGCGTAGCTAAGTTTTGTGGGTGGCGTGCATAAGGGTATAACACTAGTTGCAATAACGTTCCTGCCACGCCCCAAAAAGCGAATCCTATGGCAGTGGCAAGAAAACGGCGTAGCCAATCTAATTTTTCTGCCATAACCAAATATCTCCACGCGAACTTGGGGTTTGCCACTGAGATTGGTCTACATATTGTTGCTGCACCCAAAATAACGCATTATCGCTACATTTTTCGGCAAGATCGCCACTTTCTTCAGCACAATGTAAGCTAAGTTGATATTGGTTGCCTTTTTCTACTACTAAGGCTAACGCATAACCAAAAGACTGACGCACCACAGGTTCGGCATTATATTGTTCTGCCAATGGGGATTCTGCTACCACCACAAGTACGCGTTCTTGCCCTTCTTGCAACAATAAATAAGCCTCAAGCAATGCCAATTCCAAATTATCTTGTTGTGCCATAATTGCCGTGGTTTCTGCTTTGACTTGGCGCATTTCCGACCATTGCCCCACCAGTGCATTATGCACAGATAAATTGAATGAAGTCGGCGAAACATCACCCTCTGTTAAAAGACTATGCCAAAGGGCAAAGTTTCGATTGATTTCGCTATTGGCAGAGGCATAAACCACAGGGATATTAGGCTGTTCTTCCATAAGATCCCAAGCAGCCTCAAAAAATAAGCGAGCCAACTCACTTAAACGTCGCCGTTTTAAAGGAGGAAGAAAGGCTAACTTAGGTGCAAAAGGCTGCCATAAATGGCTATTCTTCGCCCAATGAGCTTCGCCTAATTGCCAATCTTGGCGAGAAAGTTCACGGTTAGTAATCACTTTCCAGCCACGCAAGGAAAAATTAAACTGACAAATTGCAGTATTCATTGAAATTATTGGAATAATTCATTAATCATCAGATCGGTTTGGCCTTGTAGGCCAACTTGTTTTACACGATCCACTTCATCGCCACGTCTTTTGTATGTAACTGCTCCAATCACTTGTTTATCCTGTACAACGGTGAAACGTGCGCGAGCAATAATAGCGCGGTTACCACGAACATTTACTTTTAAAGTAGAGGCACAGCCTGCAAGCTCATTAGATTTTGCAAAATGTGCTTGAATACCACGTTTTTTTAGACTAGCCAAAATAGAATCAGAAAAATCTTCAGGCGCTCTTTGTAAATTTCCTGTCACACATAATGGTTGTTTAAGGTGAGCTAATTGTACTGGACTAGCATCATCAATCCCAGCTGCACAACCACCTAATGTGCTTACTAATAAACTAATAGCTAATAATTTTTTCATTGTAAAACTCCCTGCTATTTATTTGGATAAAAATATGGTGGAAGTTTACCTTAATTTAAGCTAAATTATCAAATGGAAAAAATGATATGGAAAGGAGTTTTCATCTCATTTATTTAACTTTTGTAAAATAAGGAAAGACTATGAAAAATTCAGTAAAAGTTATGCTTGCATTCGCCACTGTATTACTTGCTGCTTGCGCCCCTAGAGATACCACCCATTATTACTCTATTCAAGAAGCATTAAATTCTCCTGAAGCAAAAGAAGTGTTAGATCCAAAAATTAAACTTTATTTTGGCAAACCTGCGCCAGGTAAAGTTGTCAAAGCGGGGTTAGTGAGTAATCGTAAAACCAATGCGGCAAATAAGAGCGATGAAAAATCTTGTCAATGGGCGTTCCTAACTGTAGTGAAACAATTCCAAGATACAGCGAAAAAACGCGGTGCAACCAAAGTGGGTAATATCATCAGTTTCTATAAGAAACACCCTTATCGCAGCACAACACAATACGAATGCCACGCAGGTAATTTAATGAGTGGTGTTGCCTTAAAAGGCGATATTGTTCGCTAATTCATTTCTTTAAGTGCGGTCGAAAATTTGGAAATTTTACACCGCACTTAACATTTTAGCTGGCTTGACAATCAGATTATCAAATTTATAATTTCGCGCCGAATTTTATTGGCACACATTTTTTAGCATTTAACTTTATGGACACGCATTCACCTAAACATATCCTTGTGGTTTCTTATTCACAAACAGGGCAACTTTCTCGTTTAGTAGAAAATTTTCTACAACCATTACGCACACAGCAAGAGATCATTATTGAAGAATTTCAGGTGAAACCGCAGCAAGATTATGCGTTTCCGTGGAAATTTACCCCGTTTTTTAATACCTTTCCTGAAAGTGTTCACTTACAACCTGCGCCAATTCAGCCACCGCAATTACAGCGTGATCGCTATGATTTGGTGATTATCGCCTATAGCGTTTGGTTTCTTTCCCCCTCTCAACCCATTACTGCGTTTTTGCAAAGTGAGCAAGGTAAACAAGTCTTGCACAACACGCCTGTGATCACCTTAATCGGCTGTCGTAATATGTGGTTAATGGCACAAGAAAAAGTCAAAGCCTTATTACATCAAGCGGGCGCAACGCTGGTGGGCAATATTGTTAAAACCGATCAATCTAATGCGTGGGCAAGTTTTATCACCACGCCATTATGGCTGTTTACAGGCAAAAAGCGTCCTTATGAATGGTTACCTAGCGCCGGCATTAGTGAAGAAAATATTGTCGATATGCAGCGATTTGGTCGAGAACTTGCAGACAAATTAGCAAAAAATGCCTCACTCGATCAACCGCTATTTCAACATATGGGCGCAGTGCAAATTGATGAGAAACTAATGATGAGTGAAAAAGTGGGACACCGCAGTTTTTATTTATGGGGGAAGTTATTACTCAAGTGCGGTCAAATTTCGCCACGTTTACGCCAAGCGGTGCTGTATGTTTATATTGCTTTTTTAGTCTTATTAATTATTACCGTTGTGCCAATTTCTGCCCTAATTAAGCGTTTGCTAAAACCTTTATTAAAAGAAAAACTTGAACGCCAAAAACGCTATTTTGCTGCACCATCTGGAGAATAATGATGTCGCAACTTTCTGAGGTTTATATTAATTCTGTGGCAAGTTTTTTGCCAAATGATCCCGTTAGCAATGATCAAATGGAAGCCGTGTTGGGAATGGTCGGCGATGTGCCTTCCCGTGTCCGTAATATGATTTTACGTTCTAATGCTATTCGCACGCGCTATTACGCCCTTGATCCGAAAACACGCCAAGCCACGCACAGCAGTACAGAACTTGCAGTCTGTGCCATTGAAAAATTAGTGGAACAGGGCTTTGATATACAGCAGCTTGACTGTTTAGCCTGCGGCACCTCTTACCCTGATCAAATTATGCCGGGGCAAGGGGTGATGGTACACGGCTTAATCCCTAATACCCCAGCTTGTGAAGTGCTAACCACCGCAGGGGTTTGCGTGGCAGGAATGGCGGCGATGAAACACGCTTATAATGCCATTCGCACAGGGGAGCATCAAAATGCCATCGCAGTGGCTTCAGAAGCTGCTTCAGCCGTGATGCGTAGCGAAAATTTTCGCCCTGAAATAAATCAAAAACAATTGGATAGTGCAAAACCAGAAATTGGCTTTGAAAAAGATTTTTTACGCTGGATGCTTTCAGACGGTGCTGGGGCTGCACAACTAAGCCACCGTCCTAATCCAGCAGGCATTAGCTTTAAAATTCATTGGATCGATCTCATCTCTTACGCCAATGAAATGCCTATTTGTATGTACGCAGGCGCAGAAATCGACAATGGTAAGTTTGTTAGCTGGAAAGCGATGGATAACGAATACCGCGACAAACACAGCCTAATGGCAATTAAACAAGATGTAAAATTGCTCAATGAAAATATCGTTAGCTATACAGTGGAAAAAGCCTTATCGCGCTTAATCGCCAAATATCAACTCAGCGCTGAAAACATTGATTATTTTCTACCGCACTATTCTTCAGGCTTTTTCCGTAATAAATTATCAGAAGGCTTACAGCGCATTCAGTTTGATATTCCGAAAGAAAAATGGTTTACCAACCTTGCCGAAAAAGGAAACACAGGCTCCGCTTCCATTTACATTATTTTAGAAGAGTTTATGCGCACCTTCCCACTCAAAAATGGGCAGAAAGTGCTGTGCTATATTCCAGAGAGCGGTCGTTTTTCTTCGTGTTTTATGCTGCTTGAGGTGGTGAATGGAGCTGAATGAAATTCCCCAAGATGATAGCCGCATTTTTCGCGGACAAAAAAAGATCATCTATGCCACGCAAAATGGGCATTACCAGCCTAGCACTAGCACAGGCTGGCAAACGGAAGAATTTGCTACCCACCAAGCCGTTGATGCCTTAAATGAACTGACTGAACAGGCATTGCAGGCGGTTAAAAAAGGGGAAAAGTCCGTGCTGTATTATTTAATGTATAAATACCGTTTTGATGAACAATCCCTCGCCCAAGCCACCGGCTTTTGGCAATGGCAAATAAAACGGCATTTTAGGCCAGAGGTGTGGAATAATCTACCAATTAAAAAATTAGCAAAGTATGCAGAAATATTTGGGATTAGCATAAATAACATTTGGGCATTACCAGAGGAAATCTGATAACACCCAAATATGATTAATTATTTCTTAGAACGTTTTTTCATCATTTCGTTAAATGCTTCAACAAATTGATTTACGTTATCTGATGCGGTAACGATACGAGAACGAGTATGACGTTGAGAGCCAGAGAAGAAAAATTTATCACTTTCCCCTTTGTTAAAGATTTTCTTCGTGAAAATTTGGTTAGAATTTTGATCGGTTACAGTATATTCAATTTCCATTGTTCCAGGAAATCTTCTCATACTCCAAGCTGCTTGATTTGCCTGTAATATATGTGCGTGGATTTTATAATAACCTTTTCCGTTTGGTGTGAAAATATTTGCATTTTTTAATGCAGTCTTTAAGCTGCCATAAACTAATTTATCAATACCAACAGCTGTAGCTTGTCGTGCAAGCCGATCATTCATATCAACTTCAACCGTATAATCTTGTTTTACCAAAGGTTGAGCATTAGGCTCTGTTTTATTTAATAATGAAGGGTCTGCTTGCAAAGTCATACAGCCAGTTAAAATTAATGTTGATAAAAATAACATTCCTGACATAAATAATTTTTTCATAACGAGAAAACTCCTTAAAGATGATGTAATATAAATAGGAGAAATTATTATACATTTTAAATAGTAAAAAATCCGTGTTATAAATCAATTTTACAAATGAACCATAATTTTGAACACCAACACACCGCCCATTGCGAAAGTGGGGTGATGTCCACTTTACTCAAATCGCAAGGCGTTGATTTCAACGAAGCAATGGTATTTGGCTTGGCTTCCGCATTGACCTTTGTTTATATTCCACAAATTAAAATTGGCGGAATGCCGTTAATTTCTTATCGAATGCCGCCGGGGTCAATTCTTAAAAAAGTGTCAAAAATATTAAAAGGGAAACTTGCGTTAAAACGTTTTCGTTCGGCGCAACAAGGGCAACAGGCTTTAGATAACGCCTTGGTGCAAGGAAAGCTGGTGGGGTTACAAACTTCGGTGTTTTGGTTGCCTTATTTTCCGCCCGAAATGCGTTTTCATTTTAATGCACATAACTTATTAGTTTATGGCAAACAGGAGAACGAATATTTAATTAGCGATCCTGTGTTTGAGCAGGTGCAACGCTGTTCTGTACAGGATTTAGAACGTGCGCGTTTTGCCAAAGGGGCGTTAGCAGCGAAAGGGTTGATGTATTATTGGAAAACTTCGCCAAATTTGACCGCACTTGATTTACCCACAATTTTACGCAAAGCCATTCGCAAAAACGCCAAACAAATGCTCGCACCACTTTGGTTTGTTGGCGTGCGTGGAATGTGCTCTCTTGCAAAGCAAATTGAAAAATTTGCTCATAGCAAACAAAGTGAAAAATACAAGAAATTATTTCTCGGTCATATCGTGCGAATGCAAGAAGAAATTGGCACAGGTGGTGCAGGCTTTCGTTATATTTATGCCTATTTCCTAGAGCAAGCGGCAGAAATCTGCCAAGAGCCAAAATTCAAACAAGCCTCACAACAAATGACCGAAATCGGTGATCAATGGCGACAATTTGCCAGCCTTTGTGTGAAGCAATGTCGAGAGCCAAGTGCTGAGGGTTATCAAAAGATCGCCAAGTTTTTAAAAGTTATTGCTGAAAAAGAAGAAGTATTATGGCGTATATTAAGAAATAAATAGCAGGGAAAATATGCTAAGTTGGGCTGATATTGAACAAATGCTAGTCTCTGGCAATCTACATACTGAGCAAGAGTGGCTGGAGTATAAAGAGGCTAAAAATGATATTCCTAAATCAATGTGGGAAACCTATTCTGCTTTTGCAAACCAATCGGGCGGTTTTATTATACTTGGTGTATCAGAAAAAGAAGGGCTGCATATTCTAGGTGTCAATAATGCTGAAAAAATCCAAGAACTTATTTTTACTCAATCTCGCAGTAAAGAAAAAGTCAGTGCTGCTTTATTATCTGATGGGAATGTCCGTTGTTTTACGATCAAAGATAAACAAGTTATTGTGGTTTATGTACCCAAAGCAGAAGAAACCGATCGCCCAGTTCACTTGAATCAAGATCTTCGTCGTTCTTACATTCGTCTGAAAACAGGTGATCATAAATTAAATGACGGGGAACTACGTTCAATGATTTCAAATGCCACGAGTAAAAATCGTGACGGAAAAATTCTGCCTCAGAGTGACTTAAATTATCTAAATTTAGATACCTTAAATAAATATCGTAATTTGCTTAAAGCACAAAAAGCTTCTGAACCATTACTTTTATTATCTGATGAGGAACTATTGGAGCGTATTGGCGCAATCGCAATGGATATTGAAACAGGACAAAAAGGAGTTACTTTTGCTGGCTTACTTCTGTTTGGTAAGGGGTATATTATCAAAAATTTCCTTAAACACTTTTTCTTTGAATATTACGAAACTAGTGAACAAAACAGTCGCTATGATTTACGTATTACAGACTTTGATATAGAGGAAGGAAATCTACTTGAATTCTATTGGAAGATTGCTCCTCTATTGACCTCTTTAGGAAAAGATACCCACTTTAAACTTGATAACCTCACTCGGACAGAAGAAAATGAAATTACGAAATCATTACGAGAAGCCTTAGTCAATGCTATTGCTCATGCAGATTATTTTAATGATAGTCGGCATTTGAAGATTGTAAAAACACAAAATCAAATTTGTTTTGAAAATGCAGGAACTATGCTAGTTGATATTCAACAGGCTATTGTGGGAAATCGTTCAGAATGTAGGAATGGTACTATTCATAATATTTTACGCCGTGTGGGATTATGTGAGCGACAAGGACAAGGGGTAAAAGATATTTTTCAAAATTGGCAAAATTACTATTTCACAACCCCTAAATTAGAAAGCCAGATTGATTACACAAGATTAACATTAACATTTCAAGATGGTGAAATTATAAAATGGGAAGAAAAGTTAGCAGATCACTTTGGTACTCGCTTTACACAATTAAAGCAAAGAGTGAAAGATTGTTTGTTATATATTGCTATCAACGGGCAGCAAGCAAATCATAAACAAATTGTTGAGGCCATTCCTCAGTACACAGGACGTGAAATTACCCTTGCGTTATCTCAGCTTAAAAAGAAGGGTTTCTTGGTTGTGCAAGGTGTAAAACGCAATGAGCTAATCTACCGACTTGTTAGTTTTCATGAAATCAAAACTAAATCAAAATCTGATTACACTATTATTTCATCTGAGAAAGAAAGTCCAGAGGCCTTATTAAATAAGGATTTAGGAAATATAAAAGTAGCATCGCCAATAGAAAGTGATAAAGAAAGTGATAAAGAAAGTGATAAAGAAAGTGATAAAGTAAAACAATTACTTGCTGCTTTAGGGAGTGAATATCAAAGCGCGAAAGAATTGATGGAGATACTTGGTATCTCCCACAGAGTTAACTTTGGAAAACGCTATCTAAATCCGGCACTATGCCTTGGTTTAATCGAAATGAAATACCCAGATAACCCAAAACATCGTAACCAAAAATACCGAAAAAGAAAGTAAGAAAAGTATGATTGATATTGATAAACTCAGCCATCAATACCCTAATGGTTCAAACTTAGCTTTAAGCGGTATAAATCTGCACGTCAAACAAGGCTCTGCCATCGGTTTACTTGGCCCTAACGGCGCTGGGAAGACGACACTGATGTCTTTGCTTTGCGGGTTGCAAGCGGTGCAGCAGGGGCAGGTTTATTTTGAAGGCGTGCCGTTTCACGAATTAAGCAAAAAGCAGCGTCATCAAATTTCTTTAGTGCCACAGGATTTTGCGTTTTATCCTTTATTAACGGTATGGGAAAATTTAAAATTTTTCGCCGCACTTTATCATATCAACGATAAAAACTGGCTCACTGAATTATTAGAAAAAGTGGGGCTAACTTCTTATAAATCGAGATTGGCAAAACATTTATCAGGCGGATTAAAACGCCGTTTAAATTTCGCCATTGGTTTAATTAATCGCCCTAAAGTCATTTTTTTAGATGAAATTACGGTTGGCATTGATCCCCAATCTCGCCAATTTATTTTAAATTCCGTGGCGGAATTAACTCAGCAAGGTATCACGGTGATTTACACCTCACATTATCTACAAGAAATTGAACAATTATGCGATAAATTAGTTTTATTAAATGAAGGAAAATTGATTTATCAAGGTGAAATAAAAGGTATTCTTGCAAAAGGGCAAAGCCTTGAGCATTTTTATTTAGATTTTTTACAACAGGCGGGAAAATAATGCTAATTGCTGCGATGTTTAAAGAATTACGCCTATTAAGCCGTGATCTGCACGGTGTGGCAGTATTATTTATTATGCCGATTTTATTTATGTTGATTATGTCGGCAGCGTTAAGCAGTGAAAAGGAATTAGGTAATCGTGGCGAAATTTTGCTACTAGGCACGCCAAATGATCTCCTCAATGACGGATTTTTTACTGCACTACAACAAGAGGAATTGCTCGTAAAACAAGGGGATATTGCGCAATTAGAGGCTTATCAGCAAGATTTGCAGCAAGAAAAATTTGCTTTGATTGTGGTTAATCCAAATCAAGATAAAAATGCCCTAAAAGAAGAACAGCCTTTGCAACTTTGGCTTAACCCTAGTGTGGATCGTGCGTGGTTGCTTGGGGTGAAAGGTATCTTGCAAAAACATTATAGCCAGCAACGGCTTGAGCGTTATTCGAAAGATAATCACATTATGTTGAAAAATAATCAACGCAATCCGATGAAACAAATTCAGCAAGAAGTTAATCAAGCGTTGGATAAAAAATTCAATGAAATCAATACCTATTTGGCACAAGAACGCTGGCAGGAAATTTATCTTAACCGTCAAGGGGAAACGGTTAGTCAGCCTAATGCGGTGCAACATAGTGTGCCTGCGTGGTTAATTTTTGGTATGTTTTTTATTATGATCCCCCTTTCTAACGTAATGGCGATGGAGCGACAAACCAACACGCTTACTCGTCTGCGTTTGGCAAGAGCCTCAAGTTTGCAACTGATTTTGGCAAAATTAGTGCCGTATTTTTTTATCAATCAATGTCAATTTATTGGAATGATCGCCCTAGGCTATTGGGTGCTACCTATGCTTGCTATGCCAGCGTTTAGCTTAAATGGTGAATGGTGGCATTACGCGGTGCTGTCAGCTGCGGTAAGTCTTTCTGCGTTAGGTTACGGCTTATTAATTAGTGTGATTGCACGCACCACAGAACAAGCCGTGGTGCTAGGTGGTGGTGGCATTATCATTATGGCGGCCATTGGTGGCATTATGGTGCCAACTTATGTAATGCCTGAGATTATGCAAAAAATCGCCCAATTTTCACCAATGGGGTGGGCATTAACGGCATTTCAGCAGCTATTATTAAATCAGGCTACCTTAATGCAAATTCAGCCTGAACTTTGGCTTTTAACGGGGTTTGGTGCAGCAATGCTATTGATTGCTGTGCTGGTTTACGCCCATCAACTCAAAACACAAGCGAGATTTTAATGAGCTATATTTTTACTCTCAGCCAACCAGAGTTAGAACAACAACTGAAAAACTTAATCGTGCAAGAAAGCGATAAAATAGACATCGATCCCAGCACAATTAGCGATGATGAGCCGTTATTTGGTGAACAAAGTCGTATTCAGTTAGATTCTTTAGATGCGCTACAAATTGCGGTGGCACTGCAAGCCCATTTTAAAGTGAGATTAAATGGCGATCGAATGGTGCGTAAGCATATGATGAATATTCGTGATTTAGCGAGCTTTATTCGTAACCAACATTCTTAACTATGCAAAAAGTTTATATTACCGCCGTCAGCCAGCAAAATGCACAAACCGCTCAACTTAATCCTTGGCGACAATCCTCAATGTTAGGGCAAACGCAGAATTTGCCTTATTTTCGTGCTTTTGAGCAACCGCTGCTGAATTTCGAGCAACTCTGCACTTATTTAGAACAGCACATTGACAACCTATTAATACAACGGGGTTGGCAAGCTGATAGATTGCACAATACCCCCATTCTTTTAGGATCAACGGCGTATTTAATGAGTGATTGCGAATTTCGTTGGCAAAACAATCAACCTTTACCGCAAGAATACAGCCTAGCGGTGATCGCGGAACGACTAAAAGCACGCTATCAAACACAGGTTTTCAGCTTTGCTACGTCTTGCACTTCATCTGCACAGGCAATGGGCTATGCCTATCAAATGATTGCACAAGGACAATGTGAGCGCGCGTTGGTGGTTGGATTTGAAATGTTTAACCGTTTAACCTTTGAGCATTTCAACGCAATGCACTTGCTGGCAGAAGATTTGCCCTATCAGCCTTTTGTACAAAGTAACGGTATTATTTTAGGGGAGGGCATTGCTTGTGTGGCATTGGAAAATCAACCAAATCCAGAGAAAAAACTAGAAATTGCTGCCATCACCACCATTACGGATCACCATAATCTCACCAATAGCTCCGCAGACGCATTTGCTCAACTGATCGGAAATTGTTTGCATAAGGCAGGATTGCAAGCTCATCAACTGGCTGGCATTAAAGTTCACGCTGTGGGTGGAAACAGCGATGAAATGGAAATCGCATTTTTACAACAGCAATTTTCGACTATTCCTTGCTTGTTAGCAAAGCCTTACCTTGGACATAGTTTAGGTGCAAGTGGGGCAATGGAAACCGCGTGGCTTTGGCAGCAATTACAACAAGAGAACGCAGATTGCCTGTTCATCACGCCACAAGGTGCGGTAGAGCAGCAAGCGCAACCACTTTCCACTGGCTATTATTTGAATTACTTTTTAGGTTTTGGTGGCAGCAATATCGCTTGGATTCTTCACTGGCAAGGGAAAGCGTAATTAAAATGAAATCAAACATTTATTTCCAACAGCAAAGCCAATTTATCACACAAGGGCAAAGTGAGGCTGAACTACGCCAACAGCTTAAAGCCTTTGGCGTGGACGCTCGCCGTTTAAGCAAATTTACCCAGCTCTGCTTGCTTGGAGCATTACCGCTGAAGCCCTATATTACGCCAAATACAGCCATTTACTTGGCTTCCCCCTTTAATTCCCCAAGCAAATTCAACAAATTATTCCACCAACTGATGACGCAAGATTTGCCTAGTCCGTTGGATTTTATGGCAAATCTCAATAACGCCACAGTTTTTCAGCTGGCGCAGCTGTTGCAAACCACAGGCAATAGTATTTTCTTGATCACTTCACCAGAAGATAACGCACAGCCATTACAACTGGCACAAACAGAATTGAAAAATGGTACAACAGAGCAAGTATTGTTAGGCTGGGGATTTGAATCTCACACTGATACGGAATGGGAAGGAAGCTGCTGGTGGTTGCTCAGCAATGCCGCAGAAGAAAATACGCTAACAACAAGTGCGGTGCAAAATTCGCCAAATTTTTCTACTGCACTTTCTTTTTCCTCTATATCTGCGCAGCTCCCTGCTGAGCATTATTTGCAATTTGGGTTAGATATAGGAAATTTATCAGATTAAGGCGATAGGCGATCTTTTTGCCAGTGCTGTTCATCAGTGCGTAAATAGCGAATCCTATCGTGTAAACGGCTTGGGCGACCTTGCCAAAACTCGACCATTTCTGGCAATAGGATATAGCCGCCCCAATGAGGTGGGCGCGGCACAGTGAGCGGATATTTAATCGCAAACATTACGGCTTTACTCAGTAAAACAGCTTTACTTGAAAGCACTGCACTTTGTTCGCTCGCCCAAGCGCCAAGCTGGCTTTGATAGGGGCGGCTGGCAAAATATGCATCAGAATCGCTGGTAGGAAGTTGTTCAACTGTACCTTCAATGCGGATTTGGCGCTCTAATTCTGGCCAGAAGAAAGTAAGGGCGGCAAAGGGCTGATGAGTGAGCGCTTGCCCTTTACGGCTGAGGTAGTTAGTAAAGAAAATAAAACCTTGCTCGGTGGTTTGCTTTAATAACACCATTCTGCTGCTTGGTTTGCCATTTTTTTCCACTGTTGCTAAATTCATTGCAGTGGGTTCATTTACCTGTGCTTGTATTGCTTCTTGCAGCCATTGTTCAAACAACGTCATTGGCTCATCAGGGCAATGGGCTTTCGATAAATTCTGTTGGCTATATTCTTGGCGAATATCTTGTAAATTCATCACGCCTCCTTAATTTTTCTTTATTTGTAAATTTTCCCCATCGTTTTGCTGAAGTCTTGTCAAAATCAAGACGAGGATTAAGCCAAACAGGCTAGAGGTGAGGAATGTATAGCTAAAGGCTTGTTGTAACTGTTCGACACTTTCTCCAAGGGCGTTGCGATACAAGCCCAAAATCACTGAAGAAACCGCAATGCCAATGCCAATTCCCACTTGCTGAATCACGCTCAGCATTGTTGAACCTGCGCTGGCGTTGTTATCGGATAAATCGCCGACAGTTAAGGTGTTGATCGCGGTGAAACTGACCGACATACAACCGCCGTATGCCAATAAAATCAGCACCATCTGCCAAATTGGCGTATGGCGTTGCAATAAGCTCATTGTGGCAATTACGAAAGTCATCGCAATGGCGGTGCTGATCAGCGTTTTCTTATAACCAAAACGAGAAAGAATGCCGCGGATCAGCAGTTTAAACGCCATTGAACTTACGGCAATTGGCACCATTAGCCAGCCTGCCACTTCTGCGCTGTAATGAAATACCACTTGGAGCATTAACGGTAGCAAAAACGGTACGCCCGAACCACACAGGCGAATAAATAAATTGGCAATAAAGCCTAAACGAAAAGTGCGAATATGAAACAAAGAAAAGGGCATTAGCGGATTGTGAACGCGTTTGGCATAAAGATAATAGCAAGCCAGAAATGCCATTCCTACCGCCAGCACCACTAACGCAATCCAAGTTGCGGTGAAATGCTCAGCCACCAGATCCAGCCCCAAGGTCAAGCCCACAAGCCCGCCTGCAAACAGTACAAAACCCCATTTATCTAAACGGCTCACCTGCCCTTTCATATTTGGCATATAAATGCCTGCAAGGAAAATCCCTGCCAGCCCAATGGGAATATTAATTAAAAAAATCCAATGCCAGGTCATATAAGTTACGATTAAGCCCCCCAACACAGGCCCAAGAATTGGCCCAATAAGACCTGCCATCGCCATAATATTCCACGCATTTAACAGCTGATTTTTCGGCACGCTACGGATTATCGCAAGGCGTGCAACAGGCATCATTAACGCACCACCAAGCCCTTGTAAAATGCGAGCAAAGATCAATTGTGGCAAAGATTGCGATAAGGCGCACGCCACCGATCCCAACACAAAAACGCCAATGGCAGCACGAAAAACCTTACGCGTACCAAATTTATCCGCCGCCCAACCGCTTAACGGAATAAACAACGCCACCGTCAAAGCGTAGCTAATGATCGCCAACTGCATATTCAGCGGCGATTCATTTAGACTGCGCGAAATAGTCGGCAACGCCGTATTCAAAATGGTCGCGTCTAAAGTTTGCATAAAAAAGGCAACGGCGGCAATCCACGCCAAGCCTGTATAATTTTTCGTTTCTGTCATAAAAATTCTGCGATTTTGCCCCGCACTTTATTTCATTTGTTGTTGATACCAATGAAAAATAAATGCGGCAATTTGCTCAACCTGATTAATATCCAAATGTGGCACGGTGCAGCTTAAAGGGTAATCTGTGGCGAGCGCAATCACTTTTTCATCAAGCTCTGGCAAGGCTTTCTCTATTGTCTTGCGATGCAATAAAATCTTTGCAATAGGTTCGTGTTTGAAGCCTTCCACCAAAATCAAATCCGTCAGCTGCGGATCAAATTGCGCTGCCAAATAGTCTAAGCTCACGGGCTGCGCGGTTTCCGTCATCAATGCCCAACGGTTATCACAAGCCATTACCACTTGGCTCGCACCCGCTTCTTTCATTCGCCAGCTATCCTTGCCCTCTTTATCCACCTGCGCGTTATGATGGCTGTGCTTAATCACCGCCACACGCAAACCTAAATCGGCAAGCTGAGGTAAAAGTTTTTCCAGCAAAGTGGTTTTGCCACTTCCACTGTATCCTGTAATGCCAAGCATTGGGCGCATTTTATGTCCTTTATATTAAGTAAAATGTAGCCCTATGATACCGCATTATTGGCAGCTTGTGATCTTTCACATAAATGAATAGATTATTGAATAACCCGCAAAAAAATCGGGCGATAACTTGCTTTTTTCTGCCAAGATTTCGATACAAAATGGACGACCACAAAGGCAAGTGCGGTGCAAAAAACGATAAAAATGCCTTGCCACAGTTCGGTTTGGAAAACCTGATCGGCGATCAGCGTGGAAAGCAATAAGGTGAGTAAAGGGAAAAAATACACCAGCAAACTAGAAAAAATCAGCGAACGTTCCATTAAACCAATTTCGATAATTTGCCCTGCTTTGACGGGGGTGATGGTTTCCACCTCAAAAAAATGCGCCGTGCCTGTGCCGTTCAGTTCCGCCAGTGCAGCTGAGCCACAGGCAGACTTTGCCGCGCAGCTCCCGCAGGCACTTTGCGATTGGCATTTCACTTGCGCAATGCCAGATTGATAAGAAATAACCACCGCACTTTCTTTCAGCATTTACTTCACCTTAATATCTTGCACGATGCGTTTTGCGGTAGAAATCGGTAGCTGCCCTACAAGGGTAAATTCGTTATCGCCAAAGGTTTCGCTATAAAAGGTTCTGGTGCCATTCCACCAGCCGTTTTTTTCTTCATTTGGCAAAATTGAGCTTGAGCGGTAAAGGGTGAAGGAAAATAATCCATCGCTGTAAAGCTGCGCTTCAATGCGTTCTTCACCATTGGTTTCCACACTACGATTAATCAACTTAAAGCCGTTTGGTAACCAGCTTGGCTGCCAGTTAAAGGCTTCTTTGCTTGGTTGGAAAGTGGTTTTGTCATTAATCAGTGCAGGAAAACCCATATGATTAATGGCATTGAGCAAATCATCAAATTGTTCACTTTGATATAAATTCACTACGCGGAATTGTTCTAGCAGATTATTTTCTCGATCTAACACATCACTGCGTAGCAACAAATGGCTTTGCTCATCAATAAAGAGCACATATTGATAGCGAAAATCATCTTTCGGCAAAATGCGAATGGTTTGCACCACGCGATCTGCCACGCGGTTGCGTCCAATATAGGTGAAATCATAATTTTGTTTCAGCGCATCAAGATTGCTCCACATAATCGCAGGCAAGCTGTCCACAATATGATTGGCGTTAATCGAGAATGGAGAATAATTCGGTTGGAAATAACTCACCACATTATCACGTTGCACAATTTGCTGCGGCATTCCGTCAAGGGTGAGCAGTTGGGCGTAGGTTTTGCCATTATGATAAATATGGCTATAACGTAATGAGGCCATATTCGGCGTGGTTTGCACGAAAGCAATTTCATAGTTCAGATGAGAACCTGCCTGTTGCATTTCGTCTAGCAATTGGCGTGGCTGGACTGCATCAGGTTCTGCCGCCCATAAGGGATTTACAGAAAATAGCACTAAGGAAAGTGCGGTGATTTTTTTGACCGTTTTTAACATCGTTATTCACATATAGGATATAAACAAATTCACCACCAAAAATGGTGGTGAATAACCTAAACTTCATTCATTGTTATTTCTGATTTTGCAAATTTAATCTATCCGCATAAATGCGTTTTTGCAATTCGTAGCTTTGTAGCATTGAATCAATGCGTTTATTTTTTTGCTCAATTTGCTCAGGCGTAATCACCGATTGGGTTGGCGCATTATAGCTCACCTCTTGCACGGAATTGTTAAATGGCAAGGTTTGCAACACAGGCGCGTCTTGGTTTTCTTTGCCATTGTGCGCCATAAAACTTTGCACGCCCATCACCGCAACTAAGCACACGCCCGCTGCCACCGCAAATTGAGTCATTGGCATAAACCACGCTTTCAGTGTTTGCATAAATGGAGATTGCGCAGTTTCTTCTGGCATTGGTTGAGAAACCATCGGTTGTGCCACCACAATTTCTTCTTGCTCAATTAAATCTGCCATTTTTGCAGTGAAATCCGCCCCCAATAATACTTCACTTTCCTGACGCATTACTGCACGAATAGTATGAAAATTTGCCCAGGATTTTTGTAAATCAGCATCTTGGCAAAGTTTTTCTGTCATTGCCTCGCTGATTTGTTCGCCATCAATGTAAGCGGAAAGTTGCTCTTTTTGCATTGTAAACTCCAGGGTTTTCTCTTTTTTAATGTTATTAATGTTGTATTAGCCTTGAAGAAGGGGTTGAATTTTATTTTCGATAATCTCCCTTGCTCGGAAAATACGCGAACGTACCGTTCCGACAGGGCAATTCATAATATCGGCAATTTCTTCATAACTTAATCCTTCTAACTCACGCAAGGTGATGGCGGTTTTTAAGTCTTCTTGCATATTATGAATGGTATCAAAAATGATCTTCTTCAATTCACCAGATAACATCTGATTTTCGGGCGTATCTACGTCCCGCAAATTTGTTCCCACATCATAGGATTCTGCCTCATCTGCCAGAATATCTTCATTCGGCGGGCGGCGTCCCTGTGCGGTTAAATAATTCTTTGCCGTATTCACGGCGATACGATATAGCCAAGTGTAGAAAGCACTGTCACCGCGGAATGATTCAATAGAGCGATACGCTTTAATGAATGATTCTTGTACAACATCGGGAATATCATTCGGTGAAACATAACGGGTTAATAGCCCTGCCACCTTATTTTGATAACGCGATACCAACAAATTGAATGCTTTCTTATCTCCCTGCTGTACCCTTTCTACCAAAGCCTGATCTGTTAGCTGTTCAGTCATATAACCTCTTATACACCTCTAACAAGCCTTGATACACAAGACAGCAAGCTCGTGTTCTCTTAGAGGGGTGAAAATCGTAAAAGTTCAATCTTTTTATCAAATTAGCTCGATAATTTTTCTTGTATATAGGAAACCATTTGCTGTAATTCAAGATCTGGCGCAGGTTTTCGGTTAAAAAACCACGAAAATAACTGTAAATCCGTTGCCGCCAATAGACGCACAAATGTAGCTTTTTGTTGCTCATCTAGCTCATCAAAATGCTGCTGAAAGAAAGGCATAATCACTTTATCTAACTCCAACATTCCACGCCGACAATCCCATTCAAGGCGAAATTTATTATATTTTTCCATTTCTGTTCCCTGTTGAACTGAATAATGGGGGGATTATAGCGGAATTTGCTTTTTCTTGTACGAATAATTTCAGAGAAAAAAACGCAAAAAACCCGACATCTAAGTCGGGTTTTGAGGATAACAAAGTGCGGTTATTTTTCCGTAAGTTTTGGCTTAATAACTGCATAAATCACGCCTGTTAGCGCCGCACCAATGGCAATTGCCGCTAAATACATTAATGGCTGAGTTACAAATGGAATCACGAATAAACCACCGTGTGGTGCTTGTAAGCCGATAGATAAGCCTAAAGAAATCGCGCCAGCCACTGCTCCACCAATAATGCTTGATGCAATCACGCGCACAGGATCAGCCGCCACAAATGGCAATGCACCTTCAGAAATAAAACATAAACCTAATACGAAAGACGCTTTACCCGCATCACGTTGATTGGCGGTGAATTTTTTGCGTGCCAATAATGTAGCAATTGCCATTCCAATTGGTGGCACCATACCCGCTGCCATTACTGCAGCCATTGGGGTATAAACGCCAGAAGCGATCAAGCCTGTGCCGAAAGTATAAGCTGCTTTGTTTACTGGACCGCCCATATCCACACACATCATCGCCCCAAGCACCGCGCCTAATAACAACGCATTGCTTTGTCCCATTGTGTTGAGCCATTCCACCAATGCGTCCATTAAGCCTTTTACCGGTGGATTGATCAGATAAATCATCACCAAGCCAACAATCGCAGAACCGATCAATGGCAAAATTAAAATCGGTTTTAATGAACTTAAGCTGGCTGGTAATTGAATAGCTTGGTTTAAGAATTTCACCACATAACCTGCAAGCAAGCCGGCAATAATCCCACCTAAAATCCCTGCACCTGCGGTGGTGGCAAGCATACCGCCAATTAAACCCACGGCTAATCCAGGACGATCCGCAATAGAAAACGCCACATAACCTGCGAACACGGCAATCATTAAGTGGAACGCTGCACCGCCACCAATATCCATCAAGGCTTTTGGTAAACCACCTGCAATATTCGGATCTTTAAAGGCTTCAATGCCAAACATAAAGGAAATAGCGATCAGCAAGCCCCCTGCGACCACCAATGGCAACATATGGGAAACCCCTGTCATCAAGTGTTTATACAAGCCTTTACGCTCACCTGTGCTTTCTTCGCTGGCTTGTGCTTTGGCGACATTTGCCCCTGTGTAAATCTTCGCTTCTTTAAAGGCTTTTTCAAATTCTTGTGCCGTTTTCTTCAGCGCAAGCCCAGTGGAGGTGCGATACATCGGCTTGCCTTCAAACTTGCTTAAATCCACATCAATATCTGCTGCAATAAAGACAAGATCCGCATTCGCTACATCTTCAGGGGAAATGATATTGCTCGAACCCACTTGCCCACGGGTTTCCACTTTCACATTCCAGCCTTGCTTTTTGGCATATTCAGCAATAGCCTCCGCTGACATAAAAGTGTGCGCTACGCCTGTTGGACAAGCCGTAACTGCCACAATATTTTTCGTTTGATTAGAAAAATCCGGCGCATTTTGCACCGCACTTTTATTTTCCGCCCCATTTGAATTTTCCGCTGGCTGATATTCCACTGCTTCCGCCTGCGCTTGTTTTAAGGTCGCCTCTGGTGCATTAAAGGCGTTTTCCACCTCTGCCACAAACAGTTTTTTACCTTGTAATGCGCCGTTATTTGGCGCACTGCCTAAGGCGATCACTAAATCCGCTTGGCTGGCTTCTGCCACCACGTCATCGCCTTGCTGTTTTGCTGCCGCAGCCAGCACCTGTTTAATCAAAAAGGCTTTGGCATTGCCTAATTGTTGTGTGTTTGTCAAAAAAATCTTCATTGTTCTACCCTTTAATCACTGAAATTTCTACTTTTTCTAAGATTGGTGTTAATAACGCAGGATCGCTCACGCCCACATTGCTTTGCGACACGGCAAAGGCAGACACCGCACTGGCAAACGCCAAGGTGTCTTGCTGTGAAAGCGATTTGCTCAAGCCATAAATTAGCCCTGCCACCATTGAATCGCCCGCGCCCACGGTGCTAACCACTTGCTCGCATTTTGGTGGTTTCGCTTGGAGCACGCCTTGTTCGCTTAACCACAGAGAACCGTCCGCGCCCATTGAAATAATCACATTAGCAATGCCTTGTGCGCGCAATTTTTCTGCGGCCGCAATAATCTCTTCAAGGGTTGGTAAGGAATGCCCTGCCCAAGCCTCAAGCTCACGATGATTGGGTTTCACTAGCCAAGGATTGGCGGATAACCCCGCGCTAAGCGCTGCATTACTGCTGTCTAACACCACTTTTACGCCTGCTTGTTGTAGCTGTTTGAGCCAATCAGCGAAATCTGTTGGACTGACACCGCGCGGCAAACTGCCACACACTGCGACAATGTCAAAATCTTTGCATAACAACAAGGATTGCTGCACAAAATCTTGCCAATCTTGTGGTGAAATTTCATAGCCTAGGAAATTGAGATCCGTTACATCGGCCTCGGTTTCGGTGATTTTCACGTTTATGCGAGTTTTACCCGCCACACGCTGAAAGCGGTCTTCTAAGCCAAGCTCCGCAAACATTGTGTTGAAGTCCCCTTGATTATCACGCCCAAGGAAGCCACTCACCGCCACATCAACGCCTAAATCTTTCAACACTTTTGCCACGTTGATGCCTTTGCCCGCAGGGAATAAGCCTAAGGTTTCCACCGTATTCACTTCACCCAGCTCAATACGTTTTAACCGCCCCACTAAATCATAGGCGGTATTTAACGTGATGGTTGCCACTTTTGCCATTATCAACTCCTACTCACCTAAGCCAGCTTCAATTGCCGCACCAATGCCATCAAGGGCTTTTTGTGCTTCTTCACCAGTTGCCACGAAACGTAAACGATGTCCTTTCACCACGCCAAGCGCCACCACTTTCATCAAACTTTTAGCACTCACTAATTGACTATCGCGATCCACATTTTGCACCGCTACGGAAGCGTTATATTTCTTCACTTCATTAACTAACACGGCGGCAGGGCGTGCGTGCAAACCGTGTTCGTTACGCACCACAAACACCGCCTCAACACTTTCGCTTGGATCTTGATTATCAAGTGCGGTGGTTTTTTCTGCAGTTTTTTCGCTAGCTGCGCTGCTTTCGCCAATCACTTCAATGTGATCCGGTTCTTTCGGCGATAAAGAGGACACTTCTTCCCCTAAACCGTCCGCAATGGCTTTACCAATGGCTTCAATGGCTTGTTTGGCATCTTCACCCACCGCGCTAAAACGTAAACGATGTCCAAGGGTTGCGCCCAATGCCACGATTTTCATCAGGCTTTTAGCGCTGATGGCTTCACCGCCACGGGTGAGATTTTCCACCGTAATTTTCGAGGCGAATTTTTTCACTTCATTTACTAATACCGCTGAAGGACGCGCGTGCAAGCCGTGTTCATTACGCACGGTGAATGTGCCGATAACCGTGCCTGCATTTTCGCTACTGGTATTGGCTGGTGCTGGGTTTTCAACGCTCACTTCACCACCATTAAGTGCGGTCAAAATTTGCTGAGAATTTCCATTTAATAAGGCTTGTTGCACGGAATTTTCTAGTAATCGTGCGAGTAATTCATCAATTTGCTCATTCACACAAGCCACCGTCAACACGCCTTTCACTTCTTTATGATTATGCTGGAAAGCTTGTTTTGCACGGCTGAACGCAAGGGCATTTTTCTCGTTGCCTTGCACCGAATCGGTAAGCCATAAGCCGCCGCCCAGTGGCAATGCAGGAGAGGCGATCACCTCTGCCACAAATTGATTATTCACCGCGCCTTGGTTTTGCAATTTGCCGGCATTAATCGCAATTAAAGTAAGCAGACTTTCCGTATCCACATCAAGGCTCAGATCTTCGCTTTTCACTTCCAGTGTTTCTTCGCCCATTAAAATGGCGCGGAATTTCGCGATGTCTTGTAATGTCGCCAATTTCGCCGCTTTTTCTTCATCGCCTAGCACTTGAGTAAGCTGACGCAACAAGGTTAAATGCTCATCTGAACGGGCGGCAATGCCGATCACCACATAGGCTTTGTTGCCGTCGCCCCATTCAATCCCTTGTGGAAATTGAAACACTTGCACGCCCGTTTCTTTCACCATTGGACGTGTTTCCAACGTGCCGTGCGGAATGGCAATGCCGTTGCCTAAAAAGGTGGACGTTTGCGTTTCGCGCGCCAACATTCCTGCTAAATATCCTGCTTCCACATTGCCCGCTTGTTCAAGCGCTTGCGCCACCAATTCAATGGCTTGCTGTTTATTTTCGGCTTGTGCCGATAAGTGAATATTTTTTTCTGATAAGTTAAGCATTTTCCCTCCAGAATATTGGTTTGAATACCAAATGGCGTTGTGATACTGGCTCACTTCTTCGCAAAACCAATTTGGCGATAAATTTTACTGATGATTTGCTTAACACGTTGTTAAACGCTTGCTGAACATTAAGCAAAAACCTTTCAGCTTAGATAAAAAAAGAAAAGGTTACTGATTAAACATCAGTAACCTTACACATTATTTTCCTGTACAGACTTTCAACACTTGATCGCTACCTTCTGCGATATAACCTTCATCTAAGGAACGCGGCTGCCCTTTTTGTAGATCTCGCATTGCATCATAAATCCCTTGCGTTGCACTTGGCTGGCTGATTTGCGACCAACAATTTGCACTTAAGCGATTGAAATTATTCTGTAATTCAGACGCGAACACTACGCCACTATAATAAGCATAAACTTGGCTATCCACGCCACCACCTTGGTATAATTTCGCTTTCACTTCTTCAATCGGCACTAAAATACGGTTGAGATACCAATCATTCACGCCACTGGCAAAAGAATTCACATCATAATCTTCATTTACACGCCCTGAATAGGTTTGCACCGTTGCCGCATACGCAGAGGCATAGGATTTTTTATCGATTTTCTCTTTATCTAAATCGATCACTTTTTTCTCGTTGTCCATAAACGGCACATAAGAAGTCAAAGAAGAACACGCCACTAAAAAGGCACTTAACACTGAAATTGAAATAATTTTGAACATAACTTATCCGTTTTTTGTTAATCAGATTTTTCTTATTATACTGATTATAATTTGAATAAAAAGCCAAATTTCCGTGATTTTTTCACCGCACTTCGCTTTCTAAATCCGCTAGCGTATTAAAATTTTGGAACGCCTCTTTCTGATCGTGAACATCTACCGCAATCGCACCATTTTCTCGCATAAACTGCAACATTCGCCGCTCACCGCTGTGTAAATAAGTGGCGAGCTTTTCCGCTAGCAAGGTGGAAACCAAACAGAATGTGGGGTGTTCACGCTCACCATCGGTGGCATAAGTGAGTAAAACTGGCGAATTTTCCCCCGCACTTTTGCGATCTAGCAAAGATTGCAAAATGGGCTGTTGCAATTTTTCCAATAAATTCAACGGTAAAAAGGGGCAATCACAAGGTACAAACAGCACAAAATCACTCTCCGCCCGTTTTAGCCCTGTTAAAATACCGCTCAGCGGCCCTTGAAAATCCGCCAATTCATCGGCAAACACTGGCAAGCCAAGCTGCGCATAGCGTTCTTGATTGCGATTGGCATTCACCGCCACCTGTGCCACCTGATCTTTCAAGCGCTGATAACAATGCCACACCAACGGCTGCCCACGGAAAAGCTGCAATCCTTTATCCACCCCACCCATACGCCTTGCCCGACCACCAGCAAGAATCACTGCACTGATTTTCATCTGCCCTCGCTTTGCTTTTCAGCCTATCAAATGGCTTCATTCTACTTGATAAATCCGCAAATAAAAAAGTGCGGTGGAAAAATTGTATGTTTTTCTACCGCACTTATTAAAGCGCTTTTTTCCGCCAGCTTATTCCTTTCTCCCCGCAATTACAGTATTATTTAGCCCTTCATTATCCAAGGTAAGGAACTGTTATGAAATGTCATCGTCTAAATGAAGTGTTGGAATTGTTGCAACCTTATTGGTCGCAAGATCCTGATTTAAGCTTAACCCAGATTTTGCAGAAAATCGCTGATGAAGCGGGGTTTGATAAACCTGTGGCAGAATTAACGGACGAAGTGATTATCTATCATTTGAAAATGTATGGCACAGATAAGCACGAGCCGATCCCTGGGATTAAAAAAGATTATGAAGAAGATTTTAAAACCGCGTTGCTAAAAGCGCGTGGCATTATTGAATAAGGAAAGTTGTAATGAAAAAATTTCTTGTTGCCTTAGCATCATTATTTTTTGTGGCGAATGTACAAGCTGCGGATTTAACAGAAGGAAAACAATACATTGCGTTAAACACTGAACGCGCAGTTCAGCCTGAAGTAATTGAGTTTTTCTCTTTTTATTGCCCACATTGTTATGCCTTTGAAATGGATTATCACATTCCTGAGAAAGTGAAAGCAGCCCTGCCTGAAGGAACAAAATTTAAGCAATATCACGTGAATTTCTTAGGTTTTCAATCAGAAAATCTCACTCGCGCTTGGGCATTAGCAATGGCCTTAGGCGTGGAAGAGAAAGTCAAAGCACCATTATTTGAAGCGGCGCAAACTGCGGTGAAAAATCGTGATCAAAGTGCGCCAAGTTTAGATGCTATTCGTCAAATTTTTATTGATAGCGGGGTAAGTGCAGAACAATTTGATGGCGGGATTAACAGCTTTGCGGTAACGGGTTTGTACAATCAGCAAGTGCAAGCGGCTGAGCGTTTTAATGTACACGGTGTGCCAGATTTCTATGTGAATGGTAAATATCGTGTGAACCCTGAAGGGCTATCGCACAGTGAAGAAGGTTTCATTCAAGATTATGTAGAAACCGTGAAAGCCTTGCTACAAAAGTAACAAATAAATTGCAAAAATAAGCAAAAATTGGTTTAATGCGTGCCGATTTTGAATTCGCAATATTGAGGATATTATGGCAGAAAGTTTTAGCGTAACGCGTCGTTTTTTTGACGATAAAAACTATCCCCGCGGTTTTGCTCGCCACGGTGATTATACAATCAAAGAATCTCAAGCTTTAGAGCAATATGGTCAAGCATTTAAAGCCTTAGATAGTGGTGAGCGTGCGCCTGCAACAGAAGAAGAAAAAGCCTTTGTGGCATTTTGTAAAGGCGAGCGTCAGCCAGAAACGTTCTTTGAAAAAACGTGGAATAAATACCGCACTTTAACCAGCACCACAAAACGTGTTTATACTTTATCTGGCGTGGTAGCGGATAACCTAGAAGAGATGAGCAACGCGGATTAATCTGCCTAGCAAGATCATAAGGCTTGAGCAATCAAGCCTTTTCTTTTTGTTGGCAACGAATAATGAGAACTATCAATGCAAGCCTTACCTATCGAAAAATATGATGAATTATTGGCAGAAAAACGCCAAAAATTGACCGCACTTTTAGCGCCCTTTAATGCACCAGAATTAGCAGCATTTGATTCGCCAAAACAACATTATCGTATGCGTGCTGAATTTCGTGTTTGGCATCAAGATGATGATTTTTATCATATTATGTTTGACCGCCAAACGCGTAAGCCTTATCGCATTGATCATTTTCCGATTGCCAGCCAGCTTATCAATCAGATGATGCAAGCGCTTTTGCCGTTGCTCAAACAGCAAACCATTCTCAAGCATCGTTTATTCCAAATTGATTATCTCAGCACCCTGAGCAATAAAATTATCGTCAGCCTGCTTTATCACAAAGTGCTTGATGAACAATGGCAACAGGCGGCGGTAGCATTACGCCAAACCCTGCAACAACAAGGTTTTGACCTGCAGATCATCGGGCGTGCCTCTAAACAAAAAATTTGTTTAGATCAGGATTATGTGGACGAAATTCTGCCTGTAAACAGCAAAGAATATATTTATCGCCAAGTGGAAAACAGTTTCACGCAGCCCAATGCGGTGGTAAATAGCAAAATGTTGCAATGGGCGATTGATTGCACCCAAAACAGCCAAGGGGATTTGCTCGAGCTTTATTGTGGCAACGGCAATTTTTCTATCGCGTTGGCGCAAAACTTTCGTAAGGTGCTGGCAACAGAAATCGCCAAGCCATCGGTTGCTGCCGCGCAATTTAATATCGCCGCAAACCATATTGATAATTTGCAGATTATCAGAATGTCGGCAGAAGAATTCACCCAAGCAATGAACGGCGTGCGTGCCTTTAATCGTTTAAAAGGCATTGATTTGCAAGCTTATGATTGCAATACCATTTTTGTTGATCCGCCACGAGCAGGGCTTGATCCTGACACGGTAAAATTGGTGCAACAATATGATCGCATTTTGTATATTTCCTGCAATCCGTACACTCTATGCGACAACTTGCAAACCCTGTGCCAAACTCACCGCATTGAGCGTGCGGCGCTGTTTGATCAGTTCCCTTATACTGAACATATGGAATCTGGTGTATGGTTGATCCGAAAATAGCCGTGCAACTGATTTGCGAAACAAAAAATTCGCAAAATTTCACCGCACTTTGTGAACAACAAGGTTTAATTCACCAGCCAGACAGCCCGTTGGCCTTAGTACAAACGGAACAAAACGGCATTGCGCGTTTAGAATTACGCAAATTAGACGAACCCAAATTAGGCGCGGTCTATGTAGATTTTGTCAGCGGTGCAATGGCGCATCGGCGCAAATTCGGCGGCGGACGTGGCGAAGCCATCGCTAAAGCCGTTGGCATCAAAAAAGATTATCTGCCTAGCGTCATTGACGCCACCGCAGGGCTAGGGCGTGATGCCTTTGTCCTTGCTGCCATTGGCTGCCAAGTGCGCTTAGTAGAACGCCACCCTGTGGTCTATTTATTACTACAAGACGGCTTGCAACGGGCTTATCAAGATGCTGAAATCGGTGCAATGATGCAACAAAATATGCAGTTATTGCCGGTAAAACAGATTGATGAACTTGCTCAACAAGGCACGAAAGCAGATGTGGTGTATCTCGACCCAATGTATCCCCACAAAGCCAAAAGTGCCTTAGTCAAAAAGGAAATGCGCGTTTTTCAGCATTTAGTTGGCGCAGATGAAGACGCTGACCAACTGCTTGCCCCCGCCTTACAAATTGCACAAAAACGTGTGGTAGTAAAACGCCCCGACTACGCCCAATTTCTCGCCGAAAAAGCCCCGCACTTTAGTCGTGAAACGAAAAATCATCGCTTTGATATTTATACTGTGATTTAGAGGCATGACTTAATAAAATAGACTTGGTACTGCCACTAGAACTAGTGTTTGCCACATTTTATGCCCTCATCACGTTTAATTTGAATTTGGGGAAATAGTATCTTTTCTTAACCACATACAGCTACTTCTTTTAGAGGCATAGAGATTATAGTGCGCCATCCAGCGTATAAGAGCAGTTGAAAATGCTGATGAACCAACAATGAGTTTGTTATGACAAAAATAACACGCAATGACTTGCCATCTAAAAATCGATTACATTTGGACATAAAAAATCTGCCCTCTTAATAAGTTGGCTGTTTAATCCAACTTTTGAAGGCAGATAGAATGGAATAGCCTTTTAGATATGAATTACTGTAGCGAACGAGCAAGTTTTAACTTTTTAATAGCCGCTTTTGCTTTTTCTTCATCAACCGATTCAAGGTTTGCACCACCAACAAAAAAAACCATTCTTATATACTGGCGAATAAAATAGTTCTTTCCGCCTTGAGTTGTAATATACAAATCATTATTACCAAATTCTGATTCAGTGGAAATTTTATGTTTTCCTGGCTTAACTGTTTTATAGAAATAAATATTTCGTGCGGATTCACCAATAAATTTATCATCAATATAGAGGTTTTTCTTCAATCCTGCACCTAAAATAGAGCCATCACGATAAATATATATCCCTGATTTATCCTTTGTTGGTGCATTGAACTGTTTGGCTTGCACATTTTCAGACTCTGGAGCAACAGCTACTTTCGCACAGCCGGTTAAAATCAAGGTACCTACCAACATTAAAACTGAAAGAATTTTTTTATTTTATTCACCATTTAACTTTAATTAGAATAAATAGCTAAAGTTTACACCGATGGTATTGCTCTTAAATTCAATACTGTTTTTACCCTCTAAGGTTACGCGACTGTAATCAAACCCTGCAACAAAATTATCAGTAATTTTTGCTTTCACACCAGCACCATAGCTAAAACCCACTGCACCGCTGTTCTCAAATGTCACACGATTAAATGCAGGGTTGCTGTCATTCATATCAAAGTTACCATATTCAGCCCCAATTTTTACATAAGGTAAGAAGCGATCAATTTGGTATCCTTGCAAATAATGTACGCCTAAACGTAGGTTTTCTTTAGCAATTTCATTTCCTAGTTCATCTTTAACTTTGTTATTAGGAAGGCTGATTTTACCCTCAACGACCCCAACAAAATTATTACCATAATCAAACATATATCCACCAACAACGCCCACACCAACAGAGCGAGAGCTAGAACCCGTATAATTACCATCATAATAGCTATAACCAAGTTCTTTTACTGGAATAGAAAAAGACTGTTTATTAAAATCAACCTCTGCACCTACGTAGAAGCCTGAAAAGCCATCAGCTTGGGCAAATAATGCTGTACTAGAAAATAATGCTGCCACTAAATATTTTTTCATAACATTTCCTCTACTCATATTTATAAATTAATTTTTTGAAGTTTATTACGCTGTTCTTCCGAGAGCGTACGAATATCAATAACTGTCAATGCTCTCTCTTTACCTTTATTTAAAGTCGCCACAACATTTGCAGGTAAACGATACATAGCTCCTGTTAAAGGATCAATAACAAGGTGTCCTAATGGTCCACCTATGACAAAATTGCCCCAATACCAACCATCTAACGTCGCTTGAATTTCGATTGTTTCTTTTGTAAAACCTTTTTTATCAAAAGTAATGAGGTATTTTTCAGGTTTAAAATAACCAGAGCCAGATTTCAATTTAACCACTTGTGGGGTAATTCCTTGGCTGACGATTTTCCCTTCTCTATTTGTAATCGTAAAATTTGCGCCCTCAGGGACAGATTGGATAGAAACAGGATAAGTGCTTTTACTCACAATCGTAGCACACCCTGTCAAGCCTAATGTTGTGGCTAATAACGCCACTTTTAATAAATTTTTCATAGATAAACCTCATTAAAGATGTAAAATGTCTGTTTTTAGAACGATGAAATTCTACAAAACTCATATAGTAAAAAACCATATATCAAAAAGACTGTTTTCTACTCATTTTGAGCTAGAATTGAACAAATGGAGCAGACAATGGCGATACACGAGAAAATCAGATTAATACGAGAAATGAATCATTGGTCGCAAGAAGAAATGGCAGAAAAAATGAATTTATCACCAAGTGGTTATGCAAAAATTGAGCGTGGCGAAACGCAATTACATTACGAAAAATTAAAGAAAATTGCACAAATTTTTGATATGGACATTTCTGAATTGGTCAAAGATGATCGTAATATTTGCTTTTTAATTAATGAAAATAGCCACCTTAGCTCTAATTATTATGCGACAAATGAAGCGGTTACCATTGAAAATGAAAAACTCAAATTAGCGTTAAGTTATAAAGATCAACTATTAGAACAAAAAGACAAAGAAATTGAATCCTTAAAAGAAATTATTGCGTTATTGAAAGCACAACACCCTAAAGAAAAATAAGTGCGGTCGTTTTTTACAACTTTTTCTTAAATTTATTCCAAACCTTATCTTCTTGCCCGCGCCATAGGCGTTGGATATTGTCGTGGTGGCGGTAAACGAGCAGACAGCAGACGAGCGCCACTGGAAAGGTGAATTCAGGTTTGTACCACCATACATAAAAAGGAATGGTGATGGCGGCGATAACTGCGCTTAAAGATGAATAGCCTGTGAGCAAAAATACCGCAAGCCAAGTGCCGAGCATCCACAGATCCACGCCCCAGCCGATAGGGGCGATTGCGCCAAATGCGGTGGCAACACCTTTTCCGCCTTTAAATTTAAAGAAGATGGGAAAGATATGCCCTAAACAGGCGGCCAGTGCAACCATGCCTAACTGAAATTGGGTTAAGCCAAGATAATAGCCCGCCCATACGGGAAGCATTCCTTTTAGAATGTCAAAAATCAGTACTGCTAAGGCGGCCCAACGCCCGCCGATGCGTAATACGTTAGTTGCACCGGGGTTATGTGAGCCTGTGGTGCGCGGATCAGGTAGGCCTGCTAGGCGACAAAATAAAATGGCGCTCGAAATTGAACCGAGCAAATACGCACAAAACATATAAAAAAGGGCGAAAAGGCTCATTTTTACCTACCTGATTCGTCAAGTGAAAAATTTGTTCGTCTATTGTACATAAACTTGGTAGCATACGCCTAATAGTATTTCAGGATATTGAAGGATTTTATGATAGATCGCATTTTTATTGAAGAATTGGTCATTTTCGCTCAAATTGGCGTGTATGACTGGGAACAACAAATCAAACAAAAGCTTATTTTTGATGTGGAAATGGCGTGGGATTGCCGTCAAGCAGCAGAAAGTGATGATGTGGCATATTGCCTAAATTACGCAGAAGTCAGCGAATTTATCATTGATTATGTGCAATCTAAGCCCTTTTTCTTAATTGAGCGCGTGGCTTATGAAGTGGCAGCGCAGCTTGAACAAAAATATGGGCTGAGCTGGTTAAAAATCAAATTAAGAAAGCCCAAAGCCGTAGCACAAGCCCGCAATGTGGGGATTATTGTGGAACGCGGCACAAGATGAATAGACAGCATTATGGCTATCTTTGCCTGATTTTAGCCACCTTATTTTGGGGCGGCAATTATATTTTCGGCAAAATGCTAAGCCATGAAGTGGATCCCATTGTGCTAACTTATCTTCGTTGGTTTCCCGCTGCGGTGATTTTGTTATTGCTGTTTGCTAAACGTACCCTCGCTTTCTACCCCACTATTCAAAAAACGTGGAAAATTTTGACCGCACTTTCTTTACTCGGCATTGTCATTTTCCCGTTATTTCTTTATCAGGGCTTACAAACCACCACCGCACTTAATGCCAGTATTTATCTTGCGGTTGTCCCGATTGCGGTATTATTGCTAAATCGTCTTGTTTTCGGGGATAAAATTCGCCCTTTAATGCTCGCAGGGGCAGTGGTGAGTTTCTTCGGTGTATTATGTTTATTAAGCCAAGGCGATGCACAAACCTTACTGAACTTTAATGTGAATAAAGGGGATTTATGGGCGATTGGCTCGGCCTTGAGCTGGGCGCTGTACTGCTGCATTATCCGCCTACGTCCAACAGATTTACCCAACGCAGTGATGCTCACCTTGCTTGTTGCTATTGCGATGTTGTGCTTTAGCCCAGTTTTTCTCTGGAAAGCCTTAACTGCCAGCGAACCGATTATCAGCCAAATTTCTACGAGCCATTGGGCAATGATTGGTTATTTGGTTATCGGGCCATCTATTTTGTCTTACGCCTTTTGGAATTACGGCATAAGCCTTGTGGGCGGCGCGAAAGGTGCGGTGTTTACCAATGTAACGCCGTTATTCGCCGCGTTGCTTGGCATTAGTGTGTTGGGCGAAGCGCTCTATTGGTATCATTTCGCCAGTGGCGCATTGATTGTGCTAGGGTTGCTGATGTGTAATCGGAAAGGATAATGCAATAAATAAACGTAAAGAAACAAAAAGTGCGGTATTTTTTACCGCACTTTTTTCTTATCGTCTAGAAAGATTAATCAATCGCTGGCACATAATTGCCGGCAACGATCGCATCTTTGATGTTATCAGCGGTTTCCAGCACTTGACCAAGCAAGGCTTGCACGTTTTCAAGGGTAGCGATTGGACTAAGGGTGGTCATTTTTAAGGCTTGTACGCCATTGACTTTCGTTACCCCAATATTGGCTTCACCACGGGCGAACAATTCGTCTGCGATATTTTGGTTGAGATTATCAATAAATTCCGCAGGGTAATTCGCAGGATTGACACGGAATAACACCGAAGCGAACTGCGGTTCAACTAATAATTCAAGGCCTTCTGTGGCTTTGATGTAATCCGCCACTTCACGTGTGAGTTTCACCCCGTGGTCAATCATTGAGCCGTAAAGTTCTTCGCCAAGGGCTTCTACAGTGAACCATAATTTTAACGCGTCAAAACGGCGTGTGGTTTGTAGCGATTTTGCCACCAAGTTTGGCACACCGTGTTCTTCGTCATATTCTGAATTTAGGTAGTCCGCTTTGTAATCGATAAAACGGTAATTTTGCGGATCTTTAAGCAAAAATGCACCGCAAGAAATGCTTTGGAAAAAGTGTTTGTGGAAATCAAGGGTAACGGAATCCGCCAGCTCTAAGCCGTCTAACCAATGGCGATATTCATTGGAAAGCAACAATGCTCCACCCCACGCGGCATCAACGTGTAACCACGCATCATATTGATCAGCCAATTTACGAATGTCTTTGAGTGGATCGATTGCCCCTGCGTCAGTTGTGCCTGCGGTTGCCACAATGCACGCCACCAATTTTCCTTCCGCTTTAAGATTTGCCAAAATTTCTGCCAAGGCATTAACGTCCATTTGTGCATTTTCATTACAAGGCACGCTCACCACGGATTGGAATCCCATTCCCATCATTGCCATATTTTTTTGCACGGAAAAGTGCGCATTTTCTGAACATAGCACTTTTACACGTTGCAAGGCTTCTGCTGGCAAGCCATCTTGCTGCACAGACCATTCTTTGCCTTCCGCATTTTTCCAGTGTTTTGCTACACAAGCATCACGCGCCAATAGCACGCCCATTAAGTTAGATTGCGTACCGCCAGAGGTAAACACGCCCGCATCACCTGCCGCATAACCCACTTTTTCACGCAACCATTCGATCAGTTGCACTTCCATTAATGAACCTGCTGGGCTTTGATCCCAAGAATCCATTGATTGGTTGGTGGCGTTAATAAACACTTCTGCCACTTGGCTTGCCACCATGGTTGGGCAATGTAAGTGTGCTAAAGAATGAGGGTGATGCACTTTTAGGCTTTTATTTAAGAATAATTCCGTTAAGCGATCTAAGGATTTTTCTAAGCCAAAACCAGCTTGAGAGGGTTGAAAAGCAATTTCTTCGCGTAGCTGTTTAATGCTGCCGCCAGTGTACATTTTGTTATTTTTGAGCCAATTTCCTACCGCACTTATTGCTGTTGCCATATTTTTTTCATAATCAGCGATAGATTGTGGATCATTGCAAAGAAGGGATTGTTTGTGTTTTGCGAAATCGACCATTGAGAATTTCCTGAAAGATGATTGAGATAAAAATAGCTAAAAGGGGCGTTACACACCCCATTTAGCTAGATTAATAATTAGCCACGCACGGCTTTTAATGCGTCTGCGACAGATTGAGCAAAGCGTTTGATTAACTCTTCGCTTTCCGCTTGCGTGATGATGAGTGGGCAAAGAATACGCACCACGTTACCACCACGTCCGCCACGTTCTAACAATAACTTATTGTTAAAGCAGGCTTTTTGAATTGCCGCGGCAAGTTCACCATCTGCTGGATAAGCACCGATGCGATCTTGTGGTTTACGCTCATCAACAATCTCAATACCGATCATTAAACCACGTCCACGCACGTTACCGATACAAGGATACTGCTGGGCTAATTTCTTTAATTCAGTTTGTAAGAAATCACCGCGTTCTAAGGCATTTTGTGCCAAGTTTTGCTCACGCATTACTTTTAATGACGCATAACCTGTCGCCATTGCCATTTGGTTGCCGCGGAATGTGCCTGTGTGTCCTGCTGGTTGCCACGCATCAAATTCTTTGCGAATGGCTAGCACCGCTAATGGTAAACTTCCGCCTACCGCTTTTGACATGACAACGATGTCTGGCTCGATGCCTGCATATTCAAAGGCAAACATTTTTCCTGAACGGCAGAAGCCTGCTTGTACTTCATCAAGGATTAACACGATACCGTGTTTTTGGGTCACTTCACGGATTTTTTGTAACCATTTCACTGGCGCAGTAACCACACCGCCTTCTCCTTGAATGGCTTCAAGGATCACGGCTGCAGGTTTTACCACACCGCTTTCAACATCTTCAATAAAGTTTTCAAAATAATAGGTTAAAGCATCAACACCTGCTTCACCACCTAAGCCTAATGGACAACGATATTCGTGCGGATAAGGCATAAATTGCACGCCTGCCATTAAGTTTTGTACCGCGTTTTTCGCGTTTAAGTTGCCTGTCATCGCCAATGAACCGTGAGTCATTCCGTGGTAACCACCAGAGAATGCGATAACATTACCACGCCCCGTGTAGGTTTTAGCAAGTTTTACCGCTGCTTCTGTGCCATCAGCACCAGAAGGGCCACAGAATTGCAAGCGATACTGATCTTTCGGGAAGAAAGAAAGCAGTTCTTCGGTAAATGCGTCTTTTAATGGCGTGGTTAAATCTAATGTATGAAGTGGTAAACCACTGCTTAATACGTCTTGAATAGCTTGGATCACCGCTGGGTGATTATGTCCAAGGGCTAATGTACCTGCACCAGCTAAGCAATCAAGATATTCATTACCTTCTACGTCCGTTACCCAGCAGCCTTGTGCTTTTGCGATCGCCAATGGCAATTTGCGTGGATAACTACGCACATTGGATTCCATTTCATTTTGACGAGTAAGGTAGTATTCGTTGGTTGCGTTGTTGATTGGATTTACAGGAGTGTTTGTCATTTTTAATCTATACCTTCGATAAGAGGTTAAAAAAATAAGTCGGGTGCCTTGCGGGATAACGTCATATGCGTTATAAGCCTAAGCTTTCTTATTCTTCCAAATAAGATGCCATGGGGCATTTGACTCGCTACTTATTAAAAAAAGCGTTTCAGCTTTTTTATTTTTTCCATATTTTTTCCAATTTGGAAAACAGAGATTTCGTAAAGCCGAAGCCCTACAAAAGACGGCATATAGTACCCTTTTTTGCTAGAAAGAAAAGCAATTTTTGTGAGTTTGGGGAAAATAATCAAAAATTACACCGCACTTGCTCTTTTCCAGTAAGTTTTCTGGGCAAAAACGAATTTATTGCTGGTATGTTTGATTTCATCAAGCTCAATTTTCCATAAATCCGTGTTCATTAAACGTGCAAAGGGGTAACGCTCATAATAGCGTTTAAGGGCGGATTTTCGGGTATCTTCATTAAGCAAAATGGCACGTCCTTTAAATTGCACGCCTTCAATCTCACTCACTTTATCCGTTTGGGTGGCGATCGTGCCAACAACTAGATCACTTTGTTGCATAATTTGTGCGTGTTGGGTGGAAAGGGAAGAAAAGAAAATCAGGCTGACATTGCTGTCATCAAGCACATAAAAGCAGTTGGCTGCCCAAAAGCCTTGTACGCTATGTACGGCAATGCTCATCACGGTTTGTTGTTGCAAAAATTGTTGGATATTATCTGGAAGTTTTATCATAAAGAAAAATGCCCCGAAAGACAGGGCATTGGGTTTACCTTAAGGATTTTTGGCTTCTGTGGTTTGTGCAAGTGCGGTGGAATTTTCTGGCGTTTTTTCCTTTTCTTCAGGAGCTAAGTTTTGCACCGACATAGCAGATTTCAAACTTTCTTGCTGAAGTTGTTTAGCCAATTCATTTTCACCGTTTTGCTCAAACACATAGATCGCCATTGTAATATCATTTGGCTCAAGCTGTGCTTTATTTTCAATGACTTTCTTGAAAGCTTCACTTGCTTTGGCAAATTCACCATTACGCACATACAAGTAACCTAAAGCACGGTTTGTGCAACAACAGCCTTGATCTTTACTTTGTTTCGCCCGTTTTTCCATAATTTTCAGCAATTTGCTGTTATCTACTGGTTGAACACGGGTAATTTGTGTGCAAAGTTGTTGTGCCAGTGGGCTGTTGTCGTCCACTTTTTTCAAGGCTTCTAAGATCAATTTATAAGCGGTTTCGTGATCATCACTGTCAATTAAACGGCGAATTAATCCCACTTTCACATAAAGATCATTTTGACGTTTACGCGGTTGATCGTCCCACCATTTAAGCAAGCCGTCCACACCCTCTTCATTCATTTTCTCATCAAGTAAGCCATCTTCAACCCGATGTTGTAAGGTGGTAAATTCTTTATCGGAATATAGCCCTGAATTTTCCACTTGATCAAGAATTTTGTCCAAAGCTTCAAAGGCGTGGGATTTTAAGTAAATCTCAACCGCGAGTTTCAACACTTCTTTATTACGGTGGGTCATTACTAACAAGCTATCAATGGCGCTGCGTGCGGCAGGTAATTTATTTTGTTGTAACAAAATTCGCGTGCGGGCAATCTCAACAAGCAGATTATCCGTGCCTGCCAATTCGGTCGCTTTAATTAAATAGTGATTTGCGCCAAACTCATCACCACGCTGTTGTGCCGCTTCCGCCGCTTTAATAAAGTTTAGGATTGGCTCATCAGAATGTTTGGCGTTTTTACCAATCAATTTCTCGGCTTTAGAATATTGCCCTTCGTCCATTAACATTAAGCCTTCAAGGGTCTGTTTTTGTGCTTTAAGACGTTTACGTCGGGAGAACCAACCGTAAGTGCTGTTACTTAAACGGCAGAATTTGGTAATGATCCACTCAATACCATATACCACCGCCATTGCGATTACAAAGAAAATCACAAGGGTGGTGATGGACATTTCAATGCTGTATGTGCTGGTTTCTATTAGCACATAACCTTGTTTGCCCGATAAATAAGGGCCTGCGATTAAGCCGGCAAGTAACACCAGCATTAAAAATAGGGTTCTAAACATTGCTATTTCCTCTACTGTTGTGTTTGCTCAGATTTGTCAGAATTTTCTACCGCACTTTTATGTTCTGCGTCAGCTTGTTTTTCTGTATCAGCTTGATTTTCGCTCGGCTTTTCACTTTGGTTTGCATCACTTTGCGCTGCGTTGTTTTCAGATTTGTCTGTTACAGCTTGTTCTACGGGTGCAGCTTTCGCTTCTTGTGCTGTTTCTTTAGCCACATCTTTATCTACGGAAATCTCAATTTTTTGCACTTCTTGTGACGGTTTATTAAGCAATTTATCTAGCATATTTAAGCTGCTCAGTTGGGTTGGCACATCGACATAAATAGATTGTTCCGCCAGTTCGTCCACTTCATCTAAGAAGGTTTTTGCCACTTCCGTGTTGGTATCGAAATAACTTCTCACCCAAGACGCCACTGTTTCCAAGGACTGTTTATACAAATCATTTTGCTGACGTGGCACCGCCATAATCGCTAACTGTAAGCGTAAACGAATGTTTTCACGCAAATAAATATCTTGGTTTGGCGCAAGCAAGGCTTTGCTTTCAGCATTTTTTGGTGTAACGCGAATAAAATGATTTAAGAAAGAGGTCGCACTTTTCTCAGCATTTTCTTTCCAATCTTCCCAAGAGCCACTTAATTTTTCGTTAGCGGAATTTGGATCATCAAAATTCATGTTTAGCACGGTGAGTTCGTCCACGTTATTTGCCAGCTGAGAAAGGCGTTGCATAATGGCATTTTGATCGATATTGTTCACCGACAATAGCTGTTTTAAATCTGCATTAATGGCACTACGCACTTGCATCGCACGCGGATCAGACACCTTACTTAAGGTTTCATCAGCCACTTTTAATAGCGAAACCGCGGTATCCACATCATTATCTAGCACTAATTTGCGTAACGCATTGTTTAATAAGAAATCTGCTTCAGAAAGCAACCAATCATTTGGCTGCGCCGTTTTCTGTGCATTACTTAGATTCTTAACTTGATTTTGTAATGAGGTGATTTGTTGATCCTTAATTTCCACCATTTTTTCTAACGCCGTTAATTTGTCGTTGGTGGATTGACTGGTTTGGGCAAGCTGTGCAATTTTTGCTTGATCTTGTTTTAATGCGGCTAAATCGCTATCCATTAAGCCCTGTACGTTGGTTGGCACCGCGCGTTGTTCTAGGGCGGTTAATCTGCCTTGCACTTTGGTTAAATGCTGTTCTGCAAAATAATACCCTGCGCCGCCTAGGCCTAACGCCACTAATAAGGCTAAAATCGCCACACCCGTACCGCCTTTTTTAACGATGACGGTTTCAGGCTTAGGTTGTTCATTGTTTGCTGTAACTTGCTCTTGTGATGTTTGCATCGGTTCTTCCTTTGTCGTTTCAAGGGTGTCTTGCTCGTTTTTCACCACTTCAGTTTCTTGTTCAGGAGTTTCAGTTTGGGGGGAATTTTCCACAGGTTCGACAGATTGTGCCGTGTTTTCCACAGCAGGATTTTTACCTGTTTTTTTTGCGTGATGTTTAGCCATAATTTATTCCTTATGATTATTAAAACTCGTTAAATTGTAATAAGGTATCGCACAATGTTACATTATCTGCTCGTGGTGAAACGTCCACCTTTTCCCAGCCCATTGCGAAGGCAAAGCGTTGAATTCGTTCGCTAACCGTGATCAAACGGCAAGACTTCAGCCAATTATGTTCATTTTTGGGCACAAAATCTAGCAATAAACACAAAATTTCTTTGCTTGTGGCAAGAATTGTCGTAATCCCCGCACGCTTTAACATACTGGTTTGTTCAACAGGCTCATAAACTAACGGTTCACGGCGGTAGCATTCCAAGGTTTGAATTGTCGCCCCTCGTAAACTGGCTTGTTCCGCAAAAAATGCTCTCCCACCATTACCGCGTAAAATCAAAATGGTTTTATCGTGCAAATTTTTCATTGCCGATAAAGAAAGCACGCCCTCACTGGTTTCTTGTTGAAAAGGATAATGAATATTCTGTTCTGTTTGACTGGAAAAGAGCAGCGCGGTTCGCTGTCCGACCGTAAAATAATGTAAATCTGCTCGCCATTGAAAGCCGGCTTGCTTCAAGCTTTCTGCGCTGTAAGAGACCGCATTTTGCGATACCACAAAAACATAATCACCTGCGTTGAGTTGATTTAGCTGACGGGGTAAATCATTCAGTTCACGCCCCGCTTGAATGGAAAAGAGCGGAAAATGAATGGCCGCAATGCCTGCCTTTGCAAGCATTTCTACCAGTTGTTTGCCCTTTTCATCAGGGCGCGTAACCAACACTGCCATTTTCTTTTCCTTGCTGTTATAAGCCTAGACGATTAAATGCCAAGGGCTTGCAAAATTTCATCAGCGCCTTGTTTTAACAGGCTTTCTGCCACTTGCACGCCTAATTCTTGCGAATTTTCCACCGCACTTTGATTTTCTGCACGAATGATTAAGCTGCCGTCTGTTTTGCCTACCAAGGCTTTGAGATAAAGCTGGTTGTCGCGAATTACCGCATAGCCTGCGATGGGTACTTGGCAACCACCTTGTAAGTGGTTATTCATTGCTCGTTCTGCTAGCACACAGGCGGTGGTTTCGGCATCTGCCAATGGCGCTAATAATTGTTGGGTTTCTAGATCATCGGTGCGACATTCAATGCCCACCGCACCTTGTCCTGCTGCTGGCAAAGAGGTTTCCGTATCAATGAAAGAAGCGATGCGATCGGCCATTCCCAAACGAATTAAGCCTGCGGAAGCCAGAATAATGGCATCGTAATCGCCGTTATCTAATTTGCTCAAGCGTGTTCCCACATTGCCGCGCAAGGATTGAATATTCAAATCTGGACGTAAGGCTTTCAGCTGACATTGACGGCGTAAACTTGATGTTCCTACCACCGCGCCTTCAGGTAGCTCATCTAAAGTGCGGTAAGAATTTGACACAAATGCATCGCGCGGATCTTCACGTTTACAAATCACGTTCAAGCCTAATCCTGCAGGAAATTGCATTGGCACATCTTTCATTGAATGCACCGCAATATCCGCTTCGCCATTTAATAAGGCGTTCTCTAACTCTTTGACGAATAAGCCTTTGCCGCCAATTTTGGCTAAAGGCGTGTCTAAAATCACATCGCCTTTGGTAACCATTGGCACAAGCTCCACCGTAAGTTGTGGATATAATTGAGTTAAACGATCTTTAATATAGTTAGCTTGCCATAATGCCAAAGGGCTACGGCGCGTGGCGATTTTGAGTAGTTTTTTTGTCGTCATCGTGCAAAAAAGAAGATTAGAAATAATTGCCTTATCCTATCACTGTTGCTGAAAAATGTCAGTTTCCATTTAATTTTTTTGCTTTCCTGTGAGGCAAGTGATAGAGTAATACTTCAATTTCTTTTCAAAAAATGCGAGGAAATTGTTCATTTATCAATCCCTCTTTCCTAGGATATAAATTGAATTACGATATTAATAGTGCTAAAAAGCAAGTGGAATATCTTGATAAAGTGCGTTTTGAACGCGCAATTTCAGGGACATCTCAGAAATTTAAGCAAGTATTTCAAACAATTAGCTTGTTATTGCATCTCAATCACGAAAAATTACCAGGTTATATTGAAAATGCGCCAGCAGGGATTGCTGATTTTAAATTGTCAGACTATCAACAAAATTTCCTAATTAGACAATTTGATTTCACGGAACAGGATATAAAAAACTCGCTATTTTCGCACCGCACTTATGCGCCTATTTTAGGTGTGTATGTGATGGGAAGCATTGCCTCAATCAGCCAAACGTCCATTTCTGATTTGGATATTTGGGTGTGTCATTTAGAAAATATCAGCGCAGCTGATCGCAACTTATTGCACAAAAAAATGGACGCCTTGCAGCAATGGGCTTTAACCTTAGGGATCGAAATTAATCTTTACCCAATGGATCAAAATCGCTTCCGCTGCTTTCGTTATGCCGATCCTTTAACCGCGGAAAATTGCGGTTCAGCACAGTATATGTTGCTGCTTGATGAATTTTATCGTTCCGCCATTCGCCTTGCGGGTAAACCCCTATTGTGGCTACATTTAGCAGTAGAAAACGAAAAAGATTACGAAAATGAAGTGGCTCGTTTAATCGAAGAAAAGGTGATCGATCCTGATGATTGGGTGGATTTTGGCGGCTTAGGGGCATTTTCAGCTAATGAATATTTTGGTGCCAGTTTGTGGCAACTCTACAAAGGGATCGATTCGCCTTATAAATCCGTGTTAAAAATTTTGTTGTTGGAAACCTATTCGGCGGATTATCCCGACACTTACCTTATCGCGCAAGAATTTAAAGCTCGCTTGCTTAATGGGGACAAAAAACATCACTTTGATCCTTATCTCACAATGCTTGATCGCGTAACTAACTATTTGATTGGCTTAAAAGATTTGCAGCGTTTAGAGTTCGTGCGCCGTTGTTTTTACATTAAAGCCAATGAATATAACAGCAATGTAGAAAAAAATACGTGGCGACTTTCTCAATTGCAGAATTTAGCCAGAACTTGGGGCTGGCCGAAAGAATTAGTGCAAGAGCTGAATCAACGGGCGTGCTGGAAAATCAAACGGGTGCGAGAAAGTCATAATAATTTAATCAAATTCCTAATGTTTAGCTATCGCCATTTGGTGCAATTTGCCCGCAAATATAAGGTAAATTCCAGCATAATGCCGCAAGATATTAGCATTTTAACCCGTAAACTTTACACCGCTTTTGAAGAATTACCGGGCAAAATCACCTTGCTCAATGCGATGATTTCTTCTGATTTATCGGAAAAAAACATCACTTTTATTGAAGTGAAAAATAACCGTAATTTCAAAGATGGTTGGTATTTGGTTAATCAAACGCCTGATATTCGCGGATTTCAACAACAGCGCTATGTGGAATATAGCGAAAACCTCAATAAACTTGTGGCTTGGGCATATTTTAACCGCCTGCTTACGCCAAAAACCGAATTACATATTTTCAGCCCCAATGTTGATCTGCATAAATTACGCCACTTTGTCGCGGATCTTCGCTTGTCCTTGCCCGCCATCGTGCCTGTGGCAAGTAACGAAGAATTAAACCACAACTGCGAAATCAAAAATTTAGTGGTGTCGATCAACCTTACCAAAGATCCCACTGCACACTTATCCGAAGCCAAAGCCAGCATTGTCGCCAGTGATTTATTTAGCTTTGGCCCTGATGAAGAAAGTTTAGTCGGCAGCATCGATCTTACCTACCGCAATTTATGGAATGAAATTCGTACCCTGCACTTTGAAGGGCCAAATGCCATTTTGCTCGCATTAAAAGTGCTTTCTAACAAAATTTATCGTGGTGCAACTTCGCCACAAAGCGTCAATGTGTTTTGTTACAGCAAATATTATCAAAAAACCTTGCGCAACATTGTTACCGCCTTAATTCAAAAATGTATCAGCATTCAAGTGGGTGTGAGTGATGCACCACAAAATAACTTATTGCGTGTGGCAGGGAAAAACTGGCAATTTTTCTTTGAAGAGCGTGGAATTAGCCTACAAGAAATCCACAATCCGCCATTGATTGATAATAATGATTTTAATGTCGAAGTGCAAGAGCTCATCGAACATAAAGAAAAGCCACAAGCACGCAAAAAATATCCTTATGAAATTGACGCCTTTGCTAGCGAAGGCTTTTTACAATTTTTCTTTGAAAATAACTTGGATCACACATTCAACGTCTATATTTTAGATGAAGCCAACCGCATTGAGATTTATCGCAACTGTGAAGGCGAAAAAGAACAGAAAATTTATGAGATAAATCATATTTACCAGTCGGCAGGCTTGGAGGGAGATAATAATCCGTATAAAATTGTGCAACGAAATTTTAACTACCCACAATTTTATCAATTATTACCAAGTGATAATGGGATCAAAATTGTGCCGTTTTATAGCCGTTTGGTGTCATCATAATAGGGGAAACTATGCTTGATAAAATGAAAATATTGCTCATTGACGATCATCCATTGATGCGTCGTGGCATAAAACAATTATTAGAACTTGATGAAGCATTTGAAGTCGTTGGAGATGCAGGGAGCGGCACGGAAGGCATTAATCTTGCGTTACGCACTTCGCCAGATTTAATCATTCTTGACTTGAATATGAAAGGGTTATCAGGATTAGACACCCTTAAAGCATTGCGCGCAGAAAATGTGGACGCTCGCATTATTATTCTCACCGTTTCTGATGCGAAAAATGATGTGTTCACCCTAGTGGACGCAGGCGCAGATGGTTATCTATTAAAAGATACCGAGCCAGATCTACTACTTGGGCAAATCAAACGCATTGCACAAGGCGAAGTGATTTTAAGTGATTCCATTAAAGATCTGCTATTAGAACAGCGCCCAGAACAAGATCCAATTTACACCTTAACGGATCGCGAAATGGACGTATTACGCCTTATCGCCACAGGTTTATCCAATAAACAAATTGCAGCGCAGCTTTTCATTTCAGAAGAAACGGTAAAAGTGCATATCCGCAATTTGCTGCGTAAACTAAACGTTCATTCTCGTGTTGCCGCCACAGTGCTTTATTTTCAACACAAAGGTGCTTAACCATTTCAAAACAAAAGAGCGGTGAAAAATCCGCTCTTTTTTCTTATCTCTCTACTTCTTTCTCGCTCTACAAAAACTTAACAAAAAAGCACCGCACTAACTTTATTACAATAAATGGAAAATCGTGCAAAATAGAAGTGCGGTTGGAAATTTTGGTGTTTTTATTTCTAAAATAGATGATCCAACAAGCTCAAAATATTTTTACTCAGAAATCCACAGCGGCAGTTTGATCACAACACGCAACCCGCCAAGATGGCTTGAGGCTGCCCAAACTTTTCCTTGATGTTCACGGATAACATTGGCGACAATCGCAAGCCCTAGCCCTGTGCCGCCGGTTTCGCGGGTTCTTGCTTCGTCAATACGGTAGAAAGGCTTGAAAATATTTTCATATTCACTGGTTGGAATGCCTGCCCCATTGTCATCAATCGCAATGACCATTGAATTATCTTCAACGAAGATCGTTACTTCAATTTTAGAGTGCGTATATTTCAGCGCGTTGCGTAAAATATTTTCAATGGCACTGCAAATTAGCCCTTTGTTTCCATTGAGATAATATTGGCTTGGTTTATGGATAAGCTGTTTTACTTTGAAGGATAATTTTTTCTGTTCTGCCTCAAAGCGGCTATCTTTAATAATATCGTGCCAAATTTCGGTAATGGGGAAAATTTCTCGCAGAATGTGGCTGTTTAATTGCTGGCGCGAAAGCAAAAGCAGATCATTGATCATTTCATCAAGACGTACCGCTTCTTTTTCGATGCGTGCAATTTCTGAACTGCTGTTCACACGCCGGCGTAATAATGCCAGTGCCAATTGCAAGCGAGTAAGCGGTGTTCTTAACTCGTGTGAAATAGAGGAAAGCAAAGTTTGCTGATTAGAAAGCAGATCTTCTAAGGCAATCGTCATTCGGTTGAAACTTTGTCCTACTTGGCGTAATTCAATAGTCCCTTGGGTTTCAAGGGATTTGTCCACTTTAAAATTTCCTAACGCCACGGCATTTGCGGCTTGTTGTAAATGCCGTAATGGTCGTCCGATACTGCGTGAAAGCCACCACAGTAAGGGAGTGGAAATCAACATAATAAATAATATGAGAATATAAGGGCGGTCAAAAATGTAGGAAAGAATTTCTTTTTGTGGATTAACACGGCTGACAAAATAGAGCGTGTAAGGCATATCATTTTCTAAATTGAGATGTACGGTAAAAGGCCCTGCAATTTGAATATCATAAAAGTTTTTTTTCAGCGGCTTTAATGTGGTGCTGGTGTGGTACATAAATTGCTGAATAGGGGCAATTTCTTCCTTTCTTGCGCCGAGAATATTGCCGTTTTGATCGGCAAGAACGGGGTGAATGCCATCAAATTTATCAACTGGGATAACTGGCACACCCGAGATAATATGTGCCAGTTGTTTATTACGAATGGCGGTGGATATTTCACCGTAATACCCCGAAACCTCTTCGTTGCCTAGCTCGGTGTAAATACGTGCGTCAAAATAAGGTAGTAAAAAAATTAATGCGAGGAGAAGAACAAAGGCGAGCCAGAATAAGGCAAAAATTCGCATTGAGAGCGTATTAAGAAAAGTTAATTTCATTTTGATTGAGTTTATTTAGACGCAACGAGCAGATAACCTTTGCCTCGTAATGTTTTGAACCAAGGGGAATCATCATTTCGTGGTGGAAGTTTTTTCCTTAAATTTGACATATGCATATCAATGGCACGATCAAAAGGCGTGAGCGGTTTACCAAGGATTTCCATACTCAAGTGCTCACGAGAAAGAATTTGCCCCGGGTTGGCAATAAGGATTTGTAATAAGGCGAATTCAGTGCCTGTGAGTTCGAGATTTTTATCTTCATAAAGCACTTGCTGGCGCCCCGGATAGAGAGTTAAGCCACAAAATTCAATTTGCTGGTTTTCTTCCGATTTGTTTTCATTCACTGAATTTGCTAGTTCGGTACGGCGTAAAATGGCTTTAATTCTTGCCACCAATTCACGATCATTGAAAGGCTTCGGTAAATAATCGTCCGCACCCAATTCTAAGCCGATAACGCGATCAATTTCATCGCCCCGTGCCGTGAGCATCATTACCGGTGTGGTGAAATGTTGCCTAATTTGTTTTAGGGTTTCAATGCCATTTAATACAGGCATCATTATATCCAATAACACGAGGTGATAGCTGTTATCCAATTTGTCTAAGGCTTCTTTACCATTGTTTGCGGTATCTACCTCAAAGCCCTCTAACTGAAGTAATTCAGCCAGAAGTTCCACAAGTTCAATATCATCGTCCACTAATAATAATTTAGCCATTATGATTGGTCCTTATAATTAAGTGCGGTGTAATTTTGCCGAATTTTTTATTTCCAGAACTGCCACCAACGTTTGTTTTGACTTTCTGAAGCCTCAATCACCACATTGTTGATTTCTTTTTCACCGGCTGTTGGCAATGGCTTATCTAAATCAAGATGAGTAACCACCCCTTGCTTATCAAAGTTTACGATAAAGGTGTGTTGTTCTGGCGTTTGGTAAGCCTTTTGGATAAGGAAAACATAATACCAAGTGTCATTGCTAAATGGGTCAATTAAAACAGGTGTCCCCAATAAATATTGCACTTGCTGCTTATTCATTCCCACTTTTACTTGATCCACCGTGGCTGCTTCAAGATAGTTACCCTGCGGCACATCAATACGATACACCACTTTGCTTACGGTTGAACAAGCCGTTACACTTAGCGCTAACATTGCTGCTGTAATAAGAGTTTTTAACTGCATATTGGTTACCTTTTATTCTTTAATAATGAAGGGGATAATACCGAAACTTCGCCCTATTGCCAAATTAATTCTAGCCTTTTAGCCAACGTTGTAATTGATCACGCAAATTTGGTGGTAAACCTTTAATCGTGAGCGTATCGCCCATTTCGTCCCAAATCACACGTTGATTAATTAGCTCCGCATCAAAACTGATGGTTACCCCTTTGCCAGAGCCCGAAAACTTGGTTAAGCCTTTCAACGCTGAACGCACCGGCGGAATATGTTCTTCCAAGCCATAATCTTGCGTTTGGGTAAAATCTGCAAAAGACTGCTCGTTTAGAGTGGGCAAGCTATCGGAAAGTTCCCGCAATTCAATTTCTTCCCCCGCGCTCATTTGTCCTTTGCAATATTCAAACACTTGCTTTTTCACCGCTTGCGATTGCTCATTGTTTAATTCGCCTTGTTCGCAATAATCGCTCACCGCTTGCAATAAACATTGGTTTTGTACTTGCGGATTTAAGCCCTCTTCGGCTTGTAGAAAATCCATAAAAAAGTCGGCAATTTTACGCCCCACTTTTCCTTTAATAAAGGTAAGATAGCGGTTGGAATTGGCGTCCACTTGCAAATCGGTCAGGTTAATGCGTGCGGCAATGTCAAATTGGGTGAGGTCCAAATATTGCGTACGATGAATTTCTAAATTTTCGTCCACCAACATACTGGCTCGGCTATCAAGCAAGGCGATAAATAAATAATCGGTGGCTAAAAAATTATATTGGCACAGCACGAACGTTCCGCTATCAGCGAAGCTATATTTACCTAACTCTTGGGCGAGTTTTTGCGCTGATTGGTGGCTAAACGGCAGGAAATCTAATTCATTTTCGAGAAAACGGTTAAGATTTTGCGCAAACTCTGACGCTTCTTCAAACACACCATAGGCTTTGGCTTTATTTTGATAACCTTGGTGTAGGTGCAACATCATTTGTTCGACTTCAGGGCTAATGGGCAACAGCTCATTGCGCAGCTGTACATCAAGTTGAATGGCCTCTTCTTGCTGGTGTTTGACCAATTGGTGTAACACAATTTGCTTAACCGTAATACTCATTTTTTAATCCATATTTATAAAAACAAATTTGTGCGATATTATAACCGCACTTTAGGCGAAAATATGCTAGCATACGCAAAATTATTCTCAGCCTTCAAATTTAACAACAATATTCATTATGGCGAAACAATCAAAATTTCAAGATAAACAAGTCGATACCTTATTAAATGAACTGATCGCAGTGTTTGAAAAACATCAAACGCCGGTGGATTTATCTTTAGTGGTGCTAGGCAATATGGTTACCAATGTTCTCAAAAATAATATGGGCCAACAGCAACGTATCGCCCTTGCTCAGGCCTTTTCCGATGCGTTAATGAATTCTTTGAAAGAGAAACAATAATCAAATGTTTGGAATTAAAACAAGCAAACAATATCGTGAAAACACCTCGCGAAAAATCGCTTGGGGACATTGGTTTGCTTTTTTTAATATCCTTTGGGCGATTGTCATTGGCGCACGTTACGCCTTTTTGATCGATTGGCCAGACACGCTGTTTGGCAAGCTCTATTTTTTCATCAGCCTACTCGGGCATTTTAGTTTTATTGTTTTTGCCCTATATTTACTGATTATTTTTCCGCTCAGTTTTATCGTAAAAAACAACCGCACTTTCCGTGGGCTGAGTGTGATTCTCACCACCATTGGTGCAACCTTATTATTAGTCGATAGCGAAGTTTTCGCGCGCTTTAATTTTCACCTTTCTTCCCTTGTGTGGAATTTATTGGTGAATCCTGATAATGGTGAACTTTCGCGCAACTGGCAACTGTTCTTCGTGCCAATGCCGATTATTCTGCTCATTCAAATGCTGTTTTCTCGTTGGTCGTGGGAAAAATTGCGCAGCCTTGAACGGCAAAAATGGCTCAAGGGCGTGGGCATTTTCTTTGTTTGCACCTTTATTGCCACTCATTTAATTTATGCTTGGGCAGATGCCTTTATCTATCGCCCGATCACAATGCAAAAATCCAATTTTCCGCTGTCTTACCCAATGACGGCGCGCTCTTTCTTGGAAAAGCACGGTTTCTTAGATAAGGATCAATATAGCCAAACTCTAGAACAAGAAGGGCGACCTGAAGCCTTAAAGATTGATTATCCAAAATCGCCATTGCATTTTACTCCAGTTAAGCCGAGCAATATTCTGATGATTACGGTATCTGGGCTGCGTTATGATGCTGTCAGTGCAGACAAAATGCCAAAACTCAGCGCCTTTGCCGAGCAAGCCACGCAGTATCTCAATCATTACAGCACAGGCAATAACAACAATACCGCCTTAACTGGCTTGTTCTACGGATTAACGGCGAACTACACGGATAGCCTATTAAGCAACAAAACGCCATCAGTACTCATTAACGCACTCAAACAAGAGAAATCCGCTTATCAGCTGGGATTATTTGCCAGCGATGGATTTCACGCCAGCTTATTAAGCCAGAATGTGTTTAATCAACAAAAATTAGATCACAAAGTGCGCAGCAATCAAGCCAGCGTGCAGCGATGGCAAAATTGGTATGCGAAACGCCATAGCGAAAAACCTTATTTCAGCTATTTAAGTTTAGCCATTCCAAAAGACTTAAATGAAACAGGCTATGCGCTTCAACTGAATGAATTGGACGGTTTGCTAGATAGCGTATTAAGTCAAGTGGATCGCCAAAACACGTTAATTTTGATCACCGCCGAAGAGGGCTATCACTTCAAGCCATTAAGTGAAAAACAACAAAGCAACTATTTTGCGCCAGAACAAATTCAGGTTCCGCTGATTATTGCGTGGCAAGGGCTAGCGCAAGGTCAAGTGGAAAAACTCACCAGCCACACAGACATTTTGCCTGCCTTAATGAAACATTTATTTGGCGTGCAAAATCCCGCTTCTGATTATGCGCAAGGCGTGGATTTATTTAACCCTGCCTTACGCCGCACTTGGGTGCAAGCAGGCAATTATCGCTGGAATGTGATCATCACCGCCAACGGCACGCAATATCACCTTGATCGGCGCGGAAATTATCAAAAATATGACCGTACTTATGAAAAAGCCTCTTCACGCACGCCACCGCTTGGCTTGTTCTTAGAAGTGTTTAACCAAGATAGTGCTTTTTTCGAAAAATAAAACGAATAAAAATCAGGCAACCAATAGTTAAAACCAATTATATTTTTACTATTGAACCGCTTATACTATCGCCCCAGCAAAGGCATTTCGCCTGTTTTATTATTCAAATCAATCTGGACAAGATAGAATGTTATTAAGTAAAAATCTGCGAATTTTTCATAACATTACACAACACACCAATCAAGACGCTCACCGCTTGAGCGCAAAGCTATTTTCTCTTAATAACAAGATCCCACTTTATTGGGATTTTTTCATATCTAGCCTATTGTCCGCCTCGCTTTCATTATTACGGAGAAAATTATGCGTAATCACGTTCGTAGCTTTAAAACCTATATCAGAGATGAAATTATCAAGAAAGGCGGTTGGGTAAACTCACACGCTCACGCTGACCGTGCGTTCACCATGACGCCGGAGAAAATCGGCATCTATCACACCAGCAATTTACAACAAAAATGGGATTTAGTGGACGAAGTCAAACGCACTTCCACCGTAGATGACTATTACGCACGCTTTTGCCAAGCCATTGAATTGATGATCTCGCAAGGGGTAACCGCCTTTGGCACTTTTGTGGATATTGATCCCATTTGTGAAGATCGCGCCATCATCGCCGCCCACAAAGCCCGCGACGTGTATAAACACGACATCACCCTTAAATTCGCCAATCAAACCCTAAAAGGCGTAATCGAACCCACTGCGAAAAAATGGTTCGATATTGGCTCGGAAATGGTGGATATGATCGGCGGGCTGCCTTATCGTGATGAGCTGGATTACGGACGTGGCTTGGAAGCGATGGACATTCTGCTTGATAAAGCCAAATCCCTCGGCATTATGTGCCACGTTCACGTTGATCAATTCAACACACCAAAAGAAAAAGAAACAGAACAACTGTGCGATAAAACCATTGAACACGGAATGGAAGGACGCGTAGTGGCTATTCACGGCATTTCCATCGGCGCACATTCTCGTGAATATCGCTACAAACTGTACGAAAAAATGCGCCAAGCGCAAATGATGATGATCGCCTGCCCAATGGCGTGGATTGACAGTAATCGTAAAGAAGATTTAATGCCGTTCCACAATGCACTCACCCCTGTAGATGAAATGATCCCCGAAGGCATCACCGTTGCCATTGGCACGGATAACATCTGCGATTATATGGTGCCACTATGTGAAGGGGATATGTGGCAAGAACTCAGCCTACTCGCCGCAGGCTGCCGCTTCCCAGATTTAGACGCAATGGTAAACATCGCCAGCATCAACGGACGAAAAGTACTGGGCTTGGACGTTTAACTACCGCAAATAAAAATCCTCCACACACAGAGGATTTTTCACCTTGTCAAACTCCCTGAATTTGAAAGCCATAATAAACAAAAGTGCGGTGGGATTTTTGATAATTTTTCTAGCTAACCTACATTCGCTACAAGCAGCCGTTTCCCAGATTTAGACGCAATGGTAAACATCGCCAGCATCAACGGACGAAAACTGCTGGGCTTGGACGTTTAACNACCGCAAATAAAAATCCTCCACACACGGAGGATTTTTCACCTTCTCAAACTCCCTGAATTTGAAAGCCATAATAAACAAAAGTGCGGTGGGATTTTTAACCATTTTTCTAGCTAACCTACATTCGCCACAAGCAGCCGTTTCCCTGATTTAGACGCAATGGTAAACATCACCAATATCAACGGACGAAAAGTGCTGGGCTTGGACGTTTAACTACCGCAAATAACAATCCGCACGTAAAACGTGCGGTTTTTAGGCTACCCTATAAGGGCCTAGGACTTCACATGCCCCTCAAAGGGCATGTGAAAAACTGACAACCGCACAATAACTCTATGTATTACCCCTTAAAGGGGTCTACATATTCTTTCTTCGATAAACTATCTGAAATCATATCTTCCTTCTCTTGATTCCTGATATATTCTTCTACTACCTTCGTATTTAGACCCACTGTACTT
>NZ_CBCSDH010000006.1:0-143944 GCF_965138825.1 Avibacterium endocarditidis | reverse complement strand
GGGTAAAGGTCGTATTTTCAATATTGATTGCGCTGTCAGCTTGGATCGTGGTGAGTGGCAAGGCGAGTTTACGCTGTAATTTGTCCGCAAGTTTTTCATCAACACGAACTACCTTAAGCGTTTTTTTATCAGCACTCACATACGCAGTTTGAGTGGCCTCGCGATTTTCGCCAAAACTGGCGGTTCGATCTAACAAACTGGCTAATAATTTTAGATCGTCAAAAGTGGTACTATGACTGGTATCCACTTGATTTTTCTGATCTAACTCTTGCGCAAATTGTTGTAATTTTTCAGTGAAAATTAAGCCTTCTCGTTTATGCGTTTCGTTACCAACAGTAATGCTTGAAAGATTGCCATTTAATTGGGTTTTTAATTCATTTTCAGAAAGATTGGTTTTGGCTAGCAAGGCATTTTTTTGTTCTTCAATGACTTGGCTTGCGATCTTGCTGATTTCATCAGGTTTTAAGAAAACCAAATTGCCAGCATCAATCTGTGCTTTAATTTGTTCCGCAATTTTTGCATTAACAGGATCAAGTTGGGTACCAAGATGCGTTTCCACATTACTCACATTATTTTCTTTCTCTAAGTAATTAATGGTTAAAATCGGTTTTTGGTATGCCATTTGTAGGGCTGGCTTTCTTAGATTTGAAGCTAATTCTGCACCGCCAGCGCTTGCTTGATAATCTTGATAAGCGCCTTTTGCTAAAATCTCAAACATGCCATTTTTCTGATAAATATAGAGATTTCCATCCGCACTTTGCAGCCCCTGATCCACTTTTTTCGCTGTTTTTAACGTGTAATCACTGTCGGTATAATATACATCACCTTTTTCATCTAAAGCTAATTCATTCTTTTTAAAGCGATTATTGTATTGATTATTTTGCACATTGGCTTTTTTAACATTAGTAAGTGCGGTAATTTTTCCGCTAATTTTTACCCCATCACCTTCCGCTTTGCCTACTTGCGTAATGGTTAATTCTGCGCCACTGGTATGATTTTTCCCATAACGAATATCAGAGTTATTGCCTAAAAGAATTTTTCCACCTTCAATAGCAATGCTGTTAGCTTCCAAAATGCCGTTATTATTAATGGCAATATCTTTTGCCATTTCTTTGCCTTTTGCGGTAAGTTCAATGCGATCATTGGACAAAATAACGCCATCATTTTCAATTAAGCTAGCCATTTCATTGCCAGTAAGCACAACGTTAAAATTATCTAAATCAAGAGTGAAATTTTCACCCGTTGCCAAAAGCACCGTTTTATTTTGTATTTGAATGCGCTCTAATTCCCCCCAGTAATTGGCTTGTGCCTTTTCTGATGCTTTGCCTGTAAGATTCAGCGTTCCGTGATTTTTCACCTTATCGCCCAGCAAAATAATGGCGTCTTGTGCATTAATTGTGACTTGGTTGATGATTTCACCTTCTTGCTGTTTTTTTCTTGTAAAAGCAACAGTATCGCCACCATATCGTGATTTTTCACTGATTTTCTCTACATCTTTTGTGGTGGCTAGAATCGCGCCTACATTAACTTGCGCATCTTTGGTAAAAATAATGCCATTTGGGTTGGCAAGAAAAACGCGTCCATTGGCACTGAGCTTGCCCTGAATGGTAGAAACATCCGCCCCAGTAACGCGATTATAAGCAATACTACTTGAACTAGGCTGCTGAAATTCAACGCTAGCTTGGCGACCAATATCAAAACTGTCCCAATTAATCGAAACGCGATCAGAATTTTGTTTAATTGTCATCGCATTATTTTGTGTATTAATTTGAGCTTCACCCTGTACAATTTGATGCCCTTTAGGTAAGGCATTCGGATCAAGTTGTGCAGCAAGACTTGTTGATGAAAGAATCGCAAGAGAAATGAGACTAAGTTGTTGTGCGGATTTCATTTTTTCTCCTTATCTGATTAGAATAATTTTAGCAATGACAAGCCAATTTGGTGTTCTTTCTCTTTTTCAAGACGTGCGCCAATCGGTTTTGCATAGTAAAAAGAAAGACTGTAATTGTTTGGCGAAAAGAGTTGTAAGCCAGCACCAACAGATTGCAATTTAATGTGATTATGTTGTTCTGGGCGTTGCTCGTATGCTTGAATTTTGTGGTATTTTTTACCTGCACTAAAATCGTAAAATAGCGAGCTGACAAGCAAAGAATCTTGCAACAGCGGTTGATAATGTTTCAGATTAATTTGCGAAAGAATGCCATCGCTGATTGACGCAACACCAGTTCGATAACCTCTCACCCCATTAGTGCCGCCAAGTAACATTTTTTGATTGCTAGAAATATTTCTATCTGCCATTTGCCCTTTAATACTCGCTTCAATGGCAAAGTCTTTTGGTAGCATTTGTTCGTGCGCAATTTCAGCATTGACCAAGGTAAATTTATTGCTTGCTTGCCAATCTATCGGGCTATTTTGCCAAGCTTCGGTGCTATGGTTATTTTCTCGTCCAACAGTTGCCCCAAGATTGAAATAGGTGGTGCCACGCGCAAAACTATTCCATACCCCGTTGAATGAAAGATTGATAAGATTAATTTTTGCAATATTTTCAATAGGTTGTGGAATTCCTTGCGCATCGCGGATACGGCTATGACTAAAGGTTAATTTAGTATTCAAATGAAAATTAGGTTGGCGAATAGTCGGGTGTAAAATGTAAGCGCCTAGGGTTTGGTTATTCCCTTTTGCATCAAGTGCGGTGAAATTTTTGCCTAATTTATAGTGTAGATAAGAACCAAATACCCCAAATCTTGTGCCGTAGCCATCAATGATCCACGAATATTCAGCACGAATATTTTTCAACCGAGCATTTTGTGAACTGAGTAAATCAAGATTAAACTGATCCCCCATTCCTGCTAAATTCAACATTTTTATTCCCGCACTTAGACGATATTTGCCAGTTTCAGACGTGCCTTGGTTGTCAGTGAAAAAATAACCTTGCCATAGTTTGCTGTCTTTTAGCTGAATATTAACATCTGCACTACCTCTATTTTGTCCTGCTTGAATCCCTAACTGTGCGTTGATACCAGGTACTTCATTGAGTAATAACGATAATTTTTCAACTTCACTTTGTGCTAAGTAGGGCTGTGAATTCACGCTGGTATTTGCCATTCTTTGATCAAAATTAGTCTTAAAACGACTTTGATTGTCAATACGAACCTCACCAACATTACCTAGCATTAAACCAATAATAACACGTTGATTTTCAATGGTTTGTTGGGGTAAATAAGCACGTGCAACAAGATAATTATGCTGACGATAATAAAGGGTAATCTGACGCGTTAGTTCATTTAGATCAGCCAACGTAATTGGGCGATTCAAGTAAGGAGAAATGAGTGTAGAAAGATCCTCATTAATTGGCGTGTCTAAGCCTTGCTCTGAGAGTATTTTTACCTCAATTTCTTTTAATTCAAAATGCAGATCACCTGCTTGTTGCGGTACGTTGGATAGATTGCTATTAAACATTTCCCCAGCTGGTTTAGCCAAGTGCGGTGTATTTTGGTTGAGTTCTTTGGAAAGCACGGCGGATTGTTGTAACTGCTGTTGAAAATCTGTACTTTGAGCAAGTGAAATAGCAGGTAAAAATCCCAATCCATAAATTAAGCAATTGATTTTACGCATAAAATTCCTTGTTTGTGGCGCATACTGTGTTTTAGGTAGGATTGGAGTTACATAAATGAAAATCATTATCAATAACATTGACAATCCTTTTTTGCCTTTTTAAGATAAGCGAAATTTTTTTGGAAATGACAACTTATCAACAACAAAAAGGATAAAAAACACTTATGAAAATGAAGTTTTCACCGCTGTATCTCGCACTAGCATCAACGATTTGCACGACTATTTGTAGCACGGCTTATGCCACAGAGCAGTTAGAACAAATTAACGTTCAAGCGTTGCGCGATCCCACGCAATACACTAAAGATCAAGCAAATATCGTCATTTTAAATCGATCTCAATTAGATACTTTACAGCCTGCTAGCGTAGCGGAAGCCTTATCGACACAAGCGAATGTGGAGATTGCAGGCGGTTCGCGAACACTGGCACAAAACCCAGCTATTCGTGGTTTAAGTGGAACAAGAGTGGTTCAGGTGGTAGATGGCGTGCGACAAAATTTTAATTTAGAGCATCGTGGATCTTATTTCTTACCAACCAGTATGTTAAGCGAAGTTGAAGTGGTGAAAGGGCCTGCAAGTACCTTGTGGGGCAGTGGCGCATTAGGCGGTGTGGTGGCAATGCGAACCTTGAACGCCTTTGACTTGCTCAGACCCAACGAAACTTGGGGTGCATTGATCAAGCAAGGCTATCATTCGGCGGATTCTGGTTCACAAAGTGAATTGGCTGTTTATGGCGCAAATGGTCAGTTTGATTGGTTAATTCAAGGATTTTACAATAAAAATAAAGACTTACGTTTAGGTAAGGATTTAGGCAAATTACCGCATAGCGAACTCACTCAGCAAGGTGGCTTAGTTAAAGCAGGTTGGCAAATAAATGATCATCATCGTTTAGAATTAAACCTGCGCGGCACGCAAAGTAAACAAACTGCGCCAGCTAATAATGAGATGTATGAGCCTTATACGCCGAATGATTTTGTTGCAGAAGTAGGGAAAATTTATGCTAGCGGTGGCAAGCCTGATTATGGCAAAGCTGGCGGTATCGCTGATCTTTCTGCACAAAAAGTAAAAGATCGTTCTGCGTCATTGCGTTATCTTTTCAATCCAGATTCCCGATTGGTGAATGGTGAATTAACGTTGTATATCAATGATACTAAAGAAACCGAAACCAATCTTCGCACAGGCACCAATGATGAAACTCATTATAAAACCACGGGGTTTAACTTGCGTAATGCCTCAGAGTTTGATCGTGTAGCCTTGATTTATGGGGTAGATTTTTATCAAGACAGAGTAAAAACAAAACGCGAGAAAAAAGCGCAAGACGGCACTTGCACTAACGCGACCTCGCCTCGTTGCCGTGATTATTCTACTGCCAATTATCGCCCAAATCCTTATGATGCAAAAGCCAATGTGTGGGGCGCTTATTTACTCAGTCATATTAATCTCAGCGACAATTTAGTGCTTTCGCCAGCGCTACGTTTTGATAGCTACCAGAGTTCAGAAAAACAAAGCCAAAGTTATCGTAAAAACCACTTATCCCCTTCTGTTACTTTGGATTATCGTGCCACACCTTGGTTGAATTTAAGCGCAAAATATGCAGAAGCATTCCGCGCCCCAAGTCTGCAAGAACGTTATATTTCAGGTCATCATTTCGGTTTTAAAGGAATGGCGGAAGCGGTATTTGTGGAAAATACCGTTCTCAAAGCTGAAGTGGCGAAAAATAAAGAATTGAGCGCCAAATTCCACTGGCAAGATTTGTGGACAGCGCAAGATAAGTTCAGCGTCACCGCAACGGTTTTCCAAAATGATGTAAAAGATTTTATTGAATTACAGCAAATTGGAATGATACGCCAAACACGCACATTGCAATTCCAATATCGTAACGTACAAAACGCGCGTTTAAGAGGGGCAGAACTTGCAGCCCATTACGAAACGCCACGTTGGTCGGCGGATCTTCAGTATGGCGTATTGCGTGGTAAAGATCGCCAAACGGGTGAAGCGTTGGAAAATATCAATGCGGATAAAATTATTCTTGCGGCATCTTATGCGCTTGTGCCAGAAACCTTCACCATTGGGGTAAAAGTGCGCCACTATTTTGCGCAAAAACGTGTACCTACATCGCATAATGGGCATTATCCGTCTTATACCTTAACGGATATTACCGCTAGCTATGCGCCACAAAAAGGCGAATGGTCAAATTTACGCATTGATTTTGCGGTGGAAAATCTTTTCGATAAAGCCTACACCCCAGCTTTCAGCTTAACCCCTGAAGCAGGGCGCAATGTCAAAGTATCGTTAGCTTATCAATTCTAATTTGGAGGATAAACAATGATACAACAACAAATTGCACAGGCATTGGCAGATAATCCTGATTTGCACACCCTTGATCTTGCTGCACAACTCAAGGTGAAAGAAGGAAAAATAATCCAAAATTTACCCCCGCACTTTATTCATCTTTATAACGGAAGTGCGGTGGAATTGCTGGCAGAAATTCATACTTGGGGCAACGTGGTTACCATTGTGGAAAAAGCGGGATCGATTTTTGAAATCAGCGGCGTGTTTCCCCAAGGACAATTTGGTTACGGCTATTTCAATCTCAATATGAAAAGAGAAGCAGGCATTGCCTTACACGGACATTTACAGTTAGACAAAGTGAAGCACATTGTTTTGTTGAGCAAACCGTTCCGCGGTAAAGAAAGTTATGCCATCGCATTCATTACTGATGAAGATGAGGTGCTATTTAAAATTTATCTTGGGCGTGATGAGCAACGCCAGCTCATTCCCGAGCAAGTTTCAAAATTTAACCAGTTAAAAAATAAGGATAATTTATGCTAGATCGCCAACAACGTTTAAATCAACGCCTTACTCCAGAAATTCAGGCCTTAAAACAGCAATGCAAAACCTTGTTGTTGGCCACAGTTGATGAAAATGGCATTCCCAATGTGAGCTACGCCCCTTTTGCCGAAGGGGAGCAAGGCTACTACATTTTTATTTCCACCATTGCCAAGCACGCACGAAATCTAAAAAATAATGGCAAGGTTTCCATTATGCTTATTGAAGATGAAAGCGACAGCCGTCAAATTTTTGCTCGCCATCGCTTAACCGCTGATGCGCAAGTTGTGGAAGTGGCGAGGGATTCTGAGCAGTGGCAAATTGGCACGGAATTATTGCAAAATCGCCACGGCAAGGTGATGCAAGAATTGGTTCAATTCCAAGATTTTTCGCTATTTCATTTGATCCCACAGCAAGGATTATTCGTTAAAGGTTTTGGTCAAGCCTTCCAAGTTACACCGAATAATCAGGTTGATGTGGTGCATTTAGATCAAGGTCATATCGAACAGCACTAAGCCAAAAATAATGAAAAAAGCCCCGCACTTTATTTGGCGGGGTTTTTATTATGCAGAAAAAGAGCGGTGAAAAATCTTGAAATTTTCTACCGCTCTTTGTATTAGAGTAATTTAGTTGTTGGATTATTTCACCAACCCACCGCTGGCTTGGAGATCTGCGTGGTAAGAAGAACGCACGAAAGGCCCGCAGGCGGCGTGTTCAAAGCCCATTTCGTTGGCTTTATCACGGAACTCATCAAATTCTTCAGGCGGAACATAGCGCGCGACTGGTAAATGATGACGGCTTGGTTGCAAATATTGCCCCAGTGTAAGCATTGTTACGCCGTTGGCGCGTAAATCTTGCATCACTTGTAAGATTTCTTCGTTGGTTTCGCCTAAGCCCACCATTAAGCCTGATTTGGTTGGAATATCAGGGAACATTGCTTTGAATTCACGCAATAATTTGAGCGACCATTCATAATCTGCCCCTGGCCGAATATCACGATACAAGCGTGGCACATTTTCCAAATTGTGGTTGAACACATCTGGTGGATTATCTTTTAATTTTTCTAGCGCTTGTTCGATGCGTCCACGGAAATCAGGCACAAGGATTTCAATTTTTATCCCCGGATTAAGCGCGCGGATTTCTTTCACACATTCCGCGAAGTGGCCTGCACCACGGTCAGGCAGATCATCGCGATCCACCGACGTGATCACCACATAACGTAATCTCATATCCTGAATAGTTTCGGCTAATTTGCGAGGCTCATCAGGATCAGGCGGTAAAGGCTTGCCGTGTGCCACATCACAGAATGGACAACGACGGGTACAGATCGCCCCTAAAATCATAAAGGTTGCCGTGCCGTGGTTAAAACATTCGTGCAGGTTAGGGCAAGAGGCTTCTTCACACACAGAATGCAAGCCGTGGCGGCGCATTCCATTTTTGATGCTATCAATTTTTGCTGAATTGGCTGGCAGTTTGATTTTCATCCACTCAGGCTTTTTCAATAAAGGCTGGTTGGGATCGATATTTTTTACTGGGATAATGGAAGTTTTTGCGGCATCACGATATTTTACGCCACGTTCCATTTTAAAAGGCGTTGCCATTAACGCTCCTATTTTTGTTAAGAATTTGTTACGGAATTATACCCCAATAATTGGGTGAAGTGTGTAACTAATTTGGGCGAAACCTTGTCTGGCTGTGCTTCTTCTTGCGGGATAAAATCTGCCATTTGACACATTTCAAGCCCGGCATAACCACAGGGGTTAATGTATAAGAAAGGCGTAAGATCCATATTGATATTTAGTGCTAAACCGTGGAAAGAACAGCCTTTGCGAATGCGTAAACCGAGCGAGCAGATTTTTTTGCCGTCCACATACACCCCTGGTGCATCGGCTTTGGGATAGCCTTCAATGCCGTAATCTGCCAGCGTTTGTACCACCGATTGTTCAAGGGCGGTAACCAGCTGGCGTACATTGAGATCTTTGCCTTGCGCTTTCAGGCGTTTAATGTCGATCAACACATACATAACTTGCTGACCCAATCCGTGATAGGTGATTTGTCCGCCACGATCTGACTGCACAACAGGGATCGCGCTTTGTTGCAATAAATGTTCAGGCTTGCCCGCTGAGCCTTGGGTGAACACCGCAGGGTGCTGAACGAGCCAGATTTCATCTTGGGTATTTTCATCACGATTATCAGTAAATTGCTGCATTTTATGCCAAATTTCTTGATAATCTTGCACGCCAAGTTGGCGGATAATAATGGATTGGGTCATCGCCTTTACCTTATTGTTTATGCAGATTAAAGCACCATTCTTACGCCGTTAATTTTGGCAAGTTCGCTATAAAGGGTTTCCACTTGCTCAATATTTTCAGCCACAATATCCACTGAAATGGATTTGTATGTGCCTTTTCCGCTGACATTTTCACGCGGATTATAATCACCTTTGGCATATTTTTGTACCACAGCGATCACATCATCGGCTAAATCAGGTCGGTTAGCTCCCACCACTTTAAAGGTGAAATCACAAGGGAATTCAAGAAGATCTTTAAGTTGCTTTTGTGGAATATCTTCAAGTTTTACGACTTTTTCTTGTTCTGCCATTTTTTGTCCTCAAATTTGTTAAAAATTTAGACCGCACTTTGTTTAGTGCGGCCATTTGAGCTTTAGATTGGGAAGATTTTACCAATTTCAAGTTTAGCTGAATAAACTTTTTACAGTTAGCACTAACCAATCCCAGATTTTGCCGAAGAAACCGCCTTCTTCAACATTGTTCATTACTTGTAAATCTACTTTAGCAATGTCTTTACCATCAAGCTGATAGGTGATTTTGCCCACCACTTGGCCTTTCGCCAATGGCGCTTCAAGGTATTTTTTGTCTAAATCATAACGGGCTTTCACTTCCGCTTGGCGACCTTTTGGCAAGGTGATAAATTGATCTTGCAACACGCCAAGTTGCACTTTGCTGTTATCGCCATAATAAACGCTTTGTTCAGAAACGGTTTTGTTGGCTTCTAAGGCTTTGAAGGTTTCAAAGTTAGCAAATCCCCATTGCAATAATTTTTTGCTTTCAATTTCACGGCCTTTGTAAGTTGGTACGCCCATCACCACCGAAATTAAACGCATATTGCCGTTGCCCAATGCAGAAGCTACAAGGTTGTAGCCGGCTTTGTCGGTATGCCCTGTTTTCATACCATCAACTTTCAGGGTTTTATCCCACAACAAGCCATTGCGGTTTGGTTGGCGAATTTTGTTGAAAGTGAATTCTTTTTCCGCATAGATTTTATATTCTTCAGGTAAATCACGAATGATATGTGCACCAATTAATGCCATATCACGGGCGGAAGAATATTGATTTTCATCATCTAAGCCGTGTACGGTGGTGAAATGGGTATTTTTTAGACCAAACTGCTCCACATATTTATTCATTGCATTGATGAAATTTTGTGTTGAGCCTGAAACGTGTTCCGCCATTGCCACGCAAGCATCATTGCCCGATACCACAATGATCCCGCGATTAAGATCGGCAACGGAAACCTGTTGGTTTAAATTTAGGAACATTTTTGATGAACCTGGGAAGTTTTTACCCCACGCACTTTCGCCAATGGTCACCATATCCGTATCGTGGATTTTGCCTTGTTTTAACGCATCGCCCACTACATAGCTTGTCATCATTTTTGTGAGTGAAGCTGGGTATTGGCGTTGATCAGGGTTAAATGCTGCTAACACCGCACCAGAATTGTAATCCATTAAAATATAGGTTTGCGCATTCAGTTGTGGTGCGGCAATGCCATATTGAATATCTTCTGCCATTACAGAATGGCTTGCGCATAATGTAGCAGTGATAAGGGCAAATTTGGTTTTTTTAAGCATATGTTTAAACATAATTTATTACGTCCTAAATAGAGTTAAATTTATTTGTGACTATAAATAATCACTGGCTTAGTGCCATTTAATTTATGAAGTTTGGCTTTAAATTGTTGTGCTTCACGTTTAGTTTTAAATGGCCCAAAGGAAATACTGTGAGATTTTTTATTTGAGTCAATTTTTGTTTTGACTTTTAAGCGTTTGGCTTGTTTCACCATTTGTATTGCTTGTTTGTAGGTTAAGTTTAGCATTTTTACTTTATAACCTGAAAAATCGGTGTCAGAAAGCACCGCACTTTGTTTTGCGGATAGATCCAAACGCTTTGCTGCTTCTGGTGTTTTCGCCATTTTAGCAAGGCTGTGCGTTCCCGCGCCGAGAATTTTCCCTTTATGATTAACGTGCAGCGCCTCAACGCGAACTTGTCCAACACCACGATGAATAATCCCCAGTTCTTTTGCGGCAACAAGGGAAAGATCGATAATTCTTCCTTTTATAAAAGGCCCACGATCGTTGATTTTTACGATCACTTTTCTACCGTTGTGTAAATTGGTGACCAAGGCGTAAGAATTTAATGGCAGAGTTTTGTGTGCTGCCGTATAGCGATTAGGATCATAATATTCGCCATTGGAGGTTTTACGCCCTGAAAATTTTTGGTGGTAGTAACTTCCTCCCCCTGTTTTGGCGTAGTGCTTAGCCGTACTCGGGTGCTTGGTGGTGTAACTGACGCCATTGACCACATAGGTGTGGGTCTTATCAGACATTTTTTGGTGCACCAGTTTAGGGCCTTTCACCCCATATAATTTTTGCGTTTCAGCATTGCTATTCACACTTGCTAGTGTGAGTAGAAATGCCAAACTCAGCTTAATTATTTGTGTTAATTTCATTTCGATTATTCACTTTAGTTAAAATTTTGTTGGAATGTTAAGAACAATAAATTCTTAGTTAGTTCCCCTAAAGAAATGTTCTTTATGGCTATGAATGGACATAATCAAGCCAAAACCTGCCATTAATGTAACAAAAGACGTCCCACCATAGCTCATTAATGGGAGTGGCACGCCCACCACAGGCAAAATGCCGCTCACCATGCCAATATTCACAAAAACATAAACAAAGAAGATCAGCGTTAATGCCCCAACAAGGGTACGACCGAAAGCATTTTGTGCTTCAACGCCAATCACCAAACCTCTTGCCACAATAAATAAATAAAGGCACATCAAAACGGCGAAACCAACCATTCCGTGTTCTTCACTTAATACGGCAAAGATAAAATCGGTATGGGGTTCAGGCAAAAATTCTAGCTGAGATTGTGTGCCTTGCATCCAACCTTTGCCCCAAATACCACCCGAACCAATGGCAATTTTTGATTGCAAAATATGATAACCTGCCCCAAGGGGATCTTTTTCTGGATCAAGTAAGGTTAGCACCCTTGTGCGTTGATAATCGTGCATTAGGTAAAACCACATTATAGGGATAAAACCAGCTAGCCCAATCACCGCAATTAAAATCAGCCACCAGCTCATTCCAGCCAGAAAAACAACGAAAATTCCAGACGCACTTACCAGAATTGATGTGCCTAAATCAGGCTGAATGGCAACCAATAGGGTAGGCACAATAATAATAAAGAGTGCGATAAAGGTGTGTTTTAAGGTGGGAGGAAGCGGACGTTTGCCTAAATACACCGCCACCATTAATGGCACGGCCAGTTTGACGATTTCCGAAGGCTGAAAACGAAATAAGCCGAGATCTAACCAACGCTGTGCGCCTTTACTGGTTGTTCCCACCAAATCCACTAGAATCAGCAATACTATGCCCACACCAAATAAATAAGGGGCAATGCCCTGATAAAAACGCGGGGAAAGTTGTGCCATAACAAACATCACCACAAAGCCAAGGGTAACTTGAATGATACGGTTGCGGAACATCACTTCATTGCCACCAGAAGCGCTATATAGCACGAATAATCCATAGGCGGAAATCATTACAAGACCAAGAAATAGCCAGAAATCAATGTGTAAACGCTGCCACAAGCCGAGCCAGATTTTCCTTTTACTCATTATTCTGTTTCCTCTTGTTGGGGTTGAGCTTCGTTCTGTTTATTTTCCATTTGGTTTACTTGTGGAAGCCGTTGATTAAGATAATAATCCATAATTTTTCTTACCACGGGGCCGGCGTTGCTACCGCCACCGCCTGCATTTTCTAAAATGATAGAAACCACAATTTTCGGGTCTTCATAAGGGGCATAGCCGATAAACCACGCGTGATCGTGTAATTCTTTGCTCAGTGATTTGGCGTTATAGGTTTGGTTTTCTTTTAAGCTGAAAACCTGTGCTGTGCCTGATTTTCCTGCAACGTGATAGTTCGTGCCAGCAAAGGCTTTACGCCCTGTCCCATTGCTCGCATTAATTACGTTATACATACCGCGTTTGGCTTGCGCCCAATAGCTATCATTGGCTTTAATATCGGGATATAAAAAAGGATCTTGGTAAGGTTCAAAGAAAGAGCCTTCCACCCCTTTCATTAAGTGCGGTGTATTTACCTTGCCATTATTAATTAAGATAGCTAAGGCCTTTGCCACTTGCAATGGCGTTGCTGTCCAATAGCCTTGCCCAATGCCCACGGAAATGGTATCACCCTGTAGCCAAGGTTTTTTATAGCGTTTTTGTTTCCACTCGCGCGAAGGCATAATTGCTGAGGTTTCTTCCCGAATATCTAAACCTGTTGGCAGACCAAAACCAAAGGCTTTCATCCAACCAGAAAGTTTATCAATCCCCATATTGTAAGCGAGCTGATAAAAGTAGGTATCGGAAGATTCGGTAATCGCTTTATTGAGATCTGTATAGCCGTGGCCTGATTTTTTCCAGTCACGGAAACGTTTGGTGCTATTTGGCAACATCCAATAGCCCGGATCAAACACCGTTGTGCTTGGCGTGATCAAGGCTTCTTGCAAACCAGCTACCGCAATAAACGGTTTTACCGTAGAAGCTGGCGGATAAGCCCCTTGCGTAACACGGCTATAAAGCGGACGCTCAGGATCTTCAAGCAGGCGTTTGTAATCTTTACCTGAAATGCCATCAACGAAAAGGTTATTATCATAACTTGGCGTTGAAACCATCGCTAAAATGCTGCTGTCTTTTGGATCTAGCACCACCACCGCGCCTTTATGTCCCGCTAACAGATCAGTGATATAACGTTGCAATTCTAAATCAATGGTGAGATGAATGCTTTTACCCGCTACTGCAGGCTGTTCGCGCAATTTACGGATCACCTTACCACGGTTGTTAATTTCTACTTCTTCAAAGCCCACTTCACCGTGTAATTGTTCTTCGTAATAGCGTTCAATACCGAGCTTGCCGATATTGTGCGAGCCAGCATAATTGGCGTATTTGTCTTCTTTTTTCAGGCGTTCCACATCTTTATCATTAATTTTTGCCACATAACCTAAAATATGGGTGAGCGGTTCGCCGTACAAATAATGACGTTTAAAATAAGGTTTAACGGATAAACTCGGGAATTGATGCTGATTTACCGCAAAACGTGCGATCTGTTCTTCGGTGAGATCAGGCTTGAGTAAAATAGACGTATAGCGCGAAGAACGGCGGCGTTCTTTCTTAAAATTCGCAATATCGTCTTCATTTAAACCCACCATTTGCTTGAGCTGTTCAAAAGTGCGGTCTAAATTTTCCACTTTTTCTGGCACGATATATAAGCCAAAAAAGGTGAGATTTTCGGCAAGCAATTTGCCATAGCGATCGTAAATCAAACCGCGTGTTGGTGGCAGCGGCAATAATTTGATACGGTTACCGTTAGAACGGGTTTGATAAGTGTCATAATTGACGATTTGCAGATGATATAAATTGGTGAGCAAAATTGCAGACAGCCCAAGCACGCCTAAAAAAGACACTAAGGCGCGGCGAATAAACAGGTTACGCTCCGCTTTTTTATCGCGGATCGGCTCCATTGTTGGCTGAGAAAGCAATTTCTTTAAATCCATTGATTACTCTCGATGATAAGGGTGATTGGTAGTAATCGACCAAGCACGATACAAACTCTCTGCCACCACCACGCGCACTAAAGGGTGGGGTAAGGTTAAAGGGGAAAGCGACCAGCTTTGTTCGGCGGCAGCTTTACATTCTGGCGATAAACCTTCAGGCCCGCCGATGAGCAAACATAAATCCCGTCCATCATTTTTCCACCCCTCTAGCTGTTGTGCCAGTTGTTCGGTTGTCCAAGGTTTACCGGGAATGTCTAAGGTAACAATCTTATTGCGCCCACAAGCCGCCAGCATTGTTTTGCCTTCTTGATCCAAAATGCGTTTAATATCTGCATTTTTGCCACGTTTTCCCGCGGGAATTTCGATTAGCTCAAAAGGCATATCCTTTGGGAAACGGCGTTGATATTCTTCAAAGCCTGTGGTTACCCAAGCAGGCATTTTTGTGCCTACCGCAATTAATTGGATTTTCATTTAGCCCCAAAGTTTCTCTAATTGATACATTTCACGGCTGTCTGCTTGCATAATATGCACCATCGCTTGCCCGAAATCGACCACCACCCAATCTGCAGTGGCTTTGCCCTCTTCACCAAAAGATTCAAAACCTGCTTGTTTGCTTTCATCAATCAGTTTTTGCGCCAAAGAACTAATATGGCGGCTTGATGTGCCTGTGCAAATAATCATATTGTCCGTTACGCTTGATTTGCCTTGCACATCTAAATGCAAAATATCAACGGCTTTTAAATCGTCTAATTTGTTAATTAAAAAATCTACTAATGTTGTCATACGAAATATTATCGCTCATTAAATTTGTGTGTTAAAAATCCGTCAATTCTATCACGAGATAAAACAGAAATAATAGAAAAAATCACCGCACTTTTCTTGTTTATGCTTTGTTTATAAAAGTGCGGTGGAATTTTGGCGATTTTTTGAGATTAATAACACTTTTTAAAATTGCGTTTATTATTTTGATAGTGGCTTTGCCCAGTGCGTTTGCGGTAAGGTTTTGGCAAATCACTGAGTAGCGCTTGCGGATCATATTGGCTCACTGGAATGGAGTGGCCAATATATTCTTCAATGGCAGGTAAATTCATTGCATATTCTTCACAAGCAAAACTAATGGAAACGCCACTTTCGCCTGCGCGCCCTGTACGTCCAATGCGATGCACATAATCTTCGCGATCATCAGGCAAATCATAGTTGAAAACGTGCGTAACATCAGGAATATGTAAGCCACGCGCAGCAACATCAGTCGCCACTAAAATATCCAATTGACCTGAGGTAAATTGTTGCAACAAAGCAAGGCGTTTTTTCTGCGCAACATCACCAGTTAGCAAGCCAACACGGTGTCCATCAGCGGCTAAATAGCCCCAAATTTCTTCACAGCGATGTTTGGTGTTGGCGAAAATAATGCAACGCTCTGGCCATTCTTCTTCCAACAACGTCATTAATAACGCCATTTTGTCTTGGTTAGACGGATAAAACAGTTCTTCTTTAATGCGGTGGCCTGTTTTTTGCAGTGGCTCAACTTCCACATATTCAGGATCATTCATATCTTCAAAGGCAAGCTCACGCACTTTATAAGAAAGGGTAGCGGAAAAGAGCATTGTTAAGCGTTCAGCAGGGGGCGGACATTTTCTCAGTAAGTAGCGAATATCCTTGATAAAACCCAGATCGAACATTCGATCTGCTTCATCTAGCACCACCACTTCAATATCCGTTAAGCGAATAATGCCTTGTTTGACGTAATCAATCACGCGTCCTGTTGTACCAATTAAAATATCAATGCCTTGCTCAATCACTTTAAGCTGTTTATCGTAGCCATCGCCCCCATAAGCTAGTCCCATTTTTAGCCCTGTGGCTTGTGAGAGCGCCGCGCCATCATTGCTAATTTGCACGGCAAGCTCGCGCGTGGGCGCTAAAATTAACGCACGCGGTTGCGTGGCATTATGCTGCGAATTTTCGCTTAATAAATGATGAAAGGTGGCGGTGAGAAAGGCCATTGTTTTGCCTGTGCCTGTTTGCGCTTGCCCTGCTACATCACGCCCTGCAAGGGTGATAGGCAAAGAAAGGGCTTGGATTGGCGTGCAGTATTCAAAACCGTTTTTTTCTAAACACTGTAATACGCTTGGATTTAGTGGTAAATCAGCAAAACGTTGCTGAGTTAAATGATCATTTTGCATAGTTATCTGACTATTTTCGATTTTATGAGAAAAAATTGTGCTAAGCATAGCACGAAGGACAGAAATCCCCAAAAATTCTTCTTTTCTCTCTTCTTTGTCTGTAAAAAAGAGAATAAATAAAGGGTGGTTGAAAATGTAGCATTTATTGTTCTTTTTTATTGCTTTTTAGCTTGTTTTGTATCAAGAATAAATTACCCCGTTATGCTTAGAAAAGGCAAATTATCTAGGCTTTTGATAACTCTTAAGGGTTATTTTTATGTAACAAAAATAACTCAAAAAGGTTATTTATAATAAAAACATTGATCAAACGCAAAAAATAGCAAAATAGCGCTGAAAGATGAGAATGAATTTGTTATTTTTAAGCGTGAAAAACTTTCTCTTAATTCATTATCACCTTGTTTTTAATGAGAAAAATTATCATTTTTACAACATGTAATGAACGTGCATTTTGCGAATGTGGGATATCCCTTGATCAACTTTTAATGGAGTAATTATCGTGAACATTTTCAGAAAAACGCTAGCTTCTCTGGCAATGGCTGGATTAACTTTAGCGGCGGCATCGTCTGCTATGGCGGTAGATAATAGTGCGGTGGAAAAACGTGCCCCTACCCGTGAAGAACTGGCAAAACCGAATCCTGATTTGAAAATTGAAACTATCAGTGAAAAATTTGCGGAAAAATACCCAAAACAATATCAAGGTTGGGCGGATACGGCAAAATCTTCTGAAATTGTTTACGCTGATGAAGTTGATCCAAGATTAATCGTTCTATGGGGCGGTTATGCGTTCTCAAAAGAATATAACAAACCGCGTGGTCACTTTTATACTGTAACTGACGTGCGCAATATTTTGCGTACAGGTGCGCCGTTTGATGCTAACAGCGGCCCACAACCAATGGCGTGTTGGACGTGTAAAGGCCCAGATGTGCCACGTTTAATTGCTGAATGGGGTGAAGAAGAATACTTCAACGGCAAATGGGCAAAAGGTGGGGCTGAAGTGGTAAATTCTATCGGCTGTGCTGACTGCCACGACACCACATCAAAAGATTTTGCAGAAGGTAAACCTGCTTTACGCATCGCTCGTCCGCACGTTTTACGCGCCTTAGATGCGATCGGAAAAGACTTCGCACATTTAGACAAAACAGACAAACGTGGCGCAATTTGTGCTAACTGCCACGTTGAATATTACTTTGATAAAAAAGTGGTAAACAATGTGGTATTCCCTTGGATGAAAGGGGTAGATGTGGATAGTATGGAACAATACTATGACAATATCGAATTCTACGATTGGATTCACTCTATCTCTAAAACACCAATGTTAAAAGCACAGCACCCAGACTATGAAACTTGGTTGCAAGGCACACACGGTAAAAATGGTGTAACCTGTGTGGATTGCCATATGCCAAAAGTACAAGGGGCTGATGGTAAAGTTTACACAGACCACAAAATTGGTAATCCGCTTGATTCTTTTGAAAACACCTGTGCAAACTGCCACGATCAAAGCAAAGAAACTTTAACCAAAGTGGTGGCAGGTCATAAAAAAGACATCAAAGACGTGATGATTAAACTTGAAGACCAAATCGTGAAAGCGCACTTTGAAGCGAAAGCGGCTTGGGACGCAGGTGCAACAGAAGAAGAAATGAAACCAGCATTACAAGCTATCCGTCACGCACAATGGCGTTGGGATTATTCTGCTGCGGGCCACGGTGGCCATATTCACGCACCAGATATTATCTTAAAAACCATTGCAACAGGCTTAGATCGTATTGCTGACGCGCGTACTAAATTAGCCATTATTCTCACCAAACACGGTGTGAAACAGCCAATCAATTACCCAGATATTTCAACAGCTGAAAATGCGTGGAAAGCAATGGGCATTGATATTGAAAAAGAACGTGCAGCGAAAGCGAAATTCCTCAAAGAAGTTGTTCCACAATGGAATAAAGAAGCGTTAGAAAAAGGCTTAATGGAGAAAGCTCCACCAGCAAAATAAGCCAAAAAGTAACCGCACTTTATTAAGTGCCGACTTAGGAAGAAACCTTAAAGTGGGAAGAAAACTAAAGTGCGGTCTATTTTGAACGAAAATTTGAGGTAATAAGAAATGAACGTTGTATTAAAGAAAATGGTAAAGCTTACCGCCTTATTAGGGGCGATGATCTTGGCTTTGCCTGCACAAGCTAATACAGAAAACACTGAATTAAGCTATCAACCTACGTTAGAAAATCAGCGTAACCCCAATGAATACTGTGCGAAATGCCATAAATTAGAAGCCACTGATGAACAATCGGGCGGTGATTTACATTTTGGTAAATTCCACGGTACGCACTTATCCAAAACCAATCCAAGCACAGGCAAGCCGATTACTTGTGTGAGCTGCCACGGTAATATCTCTGAAAATCACCGCCGTGGTGCAAAAGATGTAATGCGTTTTGAAAGTGATATTTTCTCTGACAAAAAACCAATGTTCTCTGTGCAAGAGCAAAATCAAGTTTGCTTCTCTTGTCACCGTCCTGAAAAATTACGCGAGAAACTTTGGGCGCACGATGTTCACGCAATAAAATTGCCTTGTGCTGCGTGCCATACCTTGCACCCAGAAAAAGACGCAATGAAAGGCATTGAGAAAAAACAACGTGTTAAACTTTGCGTGGATTGTCACGGAGAACAACAAAAACGCAAAGCCTTAAAAGATCTTGACCCGACCAGCGAACAAAAGGATAACAAATGACAACTTGCTCACGCCGTAATTTTGTTTCTGGAATGGGTGCTTTGATCCTAATGACAGGAACAACAATTAAGTCAGTAGCACAAGATAAGGCAGAAGAAAAGCCAATTCGTTATGCAATGTTGCACGATGAAACCGCTTGTATTGGTTGTACCGCTTGTATGGACGCGTGCCGTGAAACCAACCAAGTGCCAGAAGGCGTTTCACGTTTAGAAATTATTCGTAGCGAACCTTATGGCGAATTTCCTGACGTGAAATATGAGTTTTTCCGTCATTCGTGCCAGCATTGTACCAATGCACCTTGTGTTGCTGTGTGTCCAACAGGGGCTTCATATATTGATGCCTCCACTGGTATTGTTGATGTGCATAAAGATTTGTGCGTAGGCTGCCAATACTGTATTGCCGTATGCCCATATCGCGTGCGCTTTATCCACCCAGTGTATAAATCTGCCGATAAATGTAACTTCTGTCGCGATACGAATTTGGCAAAAGGTAAACAGCCAGCTTGTGTAGAGGCTTGCCCAACCAAAGCCCTAACCTTTGGGGATACCAACGATCCGCAAAGTGAAATTTCTTTGAAACTGAAAGAAAAACAAACCTATCGTACAAAAGTTGAATTAGGTACAGATCCAAATCTTTACCACGTTCCAGCTAGAGCAGGGGAGATCAGACGATGAACAGTCCATTTCATTTCCCATCTTTAGTATGGGACGGGCCGATTGCGATTTATCTCTTTTTATTAGGGATTTCCGCAGGGGCGACAATGCTTGCGGTATTGTTAAAACGTGCAGGATTGGCAGGGGAACGCCCGGAAGAAAACAATATCTTAAAGGTTAATGCCTTGCTCGCACCGATTAGCATTACCATTGGCTTATTGCTATTGATTTTCCACTTAACCAAACCTTGGACATTCTGGTATTTGATGTTTAATTATCATCACACCTCCATTATGTCCGCAGGGGTGATGTTGTTCCAAGTGTATATGTTGTTCTTGGTATTATGGTTGGCGATTATCTTCAAATCACTGGTGTTGAGCCTTGTGAAGCGTTTTGTGCCGAAACTTGCAAATTTTGCAGAGAAAATCATTGATATTGCTGCTAAGTTTACCAATGCTATTGAGATCATTACTTTATTGCTCAGCGTGGCGTTAGGGGCATATACAGGGTTCTTACTTTCTGCATTAGTGAGCTATCCAATGCTAAATAACCCTGTCTTACCAGTGTTATTCTTGGCATCAGGTACGTCATCGGGCATTGCGGCATTGATTTTCTTCACCATTTTATGCACCAAAGAAAGCACTCATTCCAAAGGCTTGGCGTTCTTGCATAAATTTGAACAGCCAGTGGTATTGATTGAAGCCTTCTTATTGTTCGCTTTCTTCTTTGGTTTATACCTTGGTGGCGGACAAAAAACCGTGGCATTTCACACCGCACTTTCTGGTGGCTTCTGGGCGAATGTCTTCTGGATCGGCGTGGTAGGCATTGGGATTGTGTTACCCCTCTTACTCAACGCTATTGCCGGTGAGAAACTCAAACACCAAAAAGGCTTTATGCTGATTGTGGCAGGATTGGGCTTAATCGGCGTACTTTGCTTGCGTTACTTTATTTTATACGCAGGGCAAATGACTTTAGCCTAACAAAAATCCATCAATGATGATCAGGGCGAACCAAGGTGTTCGCCTTTGTTTTAATGGTTTTTTGCCGTAAATCCCCTAATGGCAAAGGGAAAACTGACGAGAAAAGTCATTTGCTGAAAATAAAGAGCGGTGCGTTTTTACGCATTTTTATCACTGATTGAATTGAGAATGAGCTTGATGATTTTTCTGCATAACACAATGACATTGCTACGCATTTTCTCTAAAATACACAATAAATTAACCAACGAATATGACAATGATCCCAGAACTTGCTTTTCTTGCTTTACTTTTTGCTCTTGTTTCCGCATTGCTGTTGGCAATTGTGCCGCATATTGGGATTAAACAAGGCAATCCGCACCTGATTACCTCGGCGTGGAATTTGAGTTATCTGTTTGGGATTTTTACCACCCTTTCCTTGCTTGGGCTGGCTTATTGCTTTGCGACTGATGATTTTTCTGTGCAATATGTGGCAGCGCATTCCAATTCTGCCTTACCGCAATTTTTCAAAATTGCCGCTACTTGGGGCGGACACGAAGGCTCAATGCTGTTTTGGCTATTTTCGTTGGGATTATGGACAATGGCCTTTGCCTTTTTTAGCCGTAAAATCGACCCTATTATTGCTAGCCGAACCCTGTCTATTTTAGGCTTGCTGTGTTTTGGCTTTGCGCTGTTTATCGTATTTTTCTCCAATCCTTTTGAGCGTTTATTTCCTAGCCCTTTAGAAGGGCGTGATCTTAACCCGATGCTGCAAGATGTAGGATTAATTTTTCACCCTCCGTTGCTTTATTTTGGCTATGTAGGCTTTGCGGTGAATTTTGCTCTCACCCTTGCTACTTTGTTAAGCGGACATTTTGATGCCGCGCTGGCTCGCTGGACACGCCCTTGGGTGCTGGTTTCTTGGTTCTTTTTAACCTTAGGCATAATGCTCGGCGCGTGGTGGGCATATTACGAGCTTGGTTGGGGTGGCTGGTGGTTCTGGGACCCAGTTGAAAACGCCTCATTAATGCCGTGGTTACTTGGGCTGGGGCTATTACATAGTTTATCCGTGAGCGAACAACGTGGCGTTTTTCATTATTGGACGATTTTATTTTCTCTGTTTGCCTTTGCATTCAGTTTATTAGGTACGTTTATTGTGCGTTCGGGCGTGCTGACTTCTGTACACGCTTTTGCTATGGACGGCGAGCGAGGAATGGCGTTGTTAATGCTCTTTTTCTTGCTCACCACTTGCTCGCTCACCTTATTTGCGTTGAAAGTGAATGTACGCTCAAATGAAAATAGTGCGGTGCATTTTTCCTTTTTTTCTAAAGAAAGCCTAATGCTCATTGCCAATATTTTGGTGGCGGTCGCCACGGCAAGCGTATTTTTAGGCACATTTTATCCAATGCTATTTAGCACAATGGGCTGGGGTTCGATTTCTGTCGGCGCACCTTACTTTAACACCATTTTCTTGCCCCTTATTGTGCTGGCATTGCTGGCGATGATTTTTGTCGTCAGTGCATTTTGGAAAAAAATCCACCGCACTTTGTTGCGCCGCAATGTCTTATTGCTAATTCCTGCCTGTGGGCTTGCTTATGCAATGATCGCATTCACCATTCAAAATGATGAAACCTTACATTTTCAGGCCTTGCCCTTTGCGTTAATTAGCTTGGCGTTTTGGTTGCTTGGCGTTACCCTTTGGGGCGCGTGGCGATCCCTTTCCTTAAAGCGTTGGGCAATGGTGATTGCCCATTGTGGGCTAGCACTCACGGTGATTGGCGCGACAATGTCGAGCTATTTTGCCAGTGAAATTGGCGTGCGCTTATCGCCTAACCAAAGCCAAATGCTCAACGGCTATGCGTTTCACTACCTTGGTTTTCGTAATGAACTCGGGCCGAATTACACCAGTGAAGTGGCGCAATTTGAGATAACAAAAAACGGCGAAAAAATCACCGCACTTTGTCCTGAACGCCGTTATTACGAAGTGCGCACGATGAATATGTCGGAAGTGGGGCTATATTGGAACTTGCTTGGCGATATTTATATTGTGATGGGTGATAAACTTGGCGCGGGCGAATTTTCGTTCCGTCTGCATTACAAGCCTTTTGTTCGTTGGCTGTGGATTGGTGCAACCTTAATGGCGTTTGGTGCATTATTGAGCGCCTTTGCCTTACGCACAAGGAGAGCGAAAGATGAATAGAAAAATCATTGTGTTTTTACCCTTATTCTTGATCATTGCAGTCTGTGGTCTTTTGTTGCTAGGGCTGCATAATGATCCGAAAAAAATTGCCTCCGCGTTAATTGGTAAGCCCGTGCCTGAATTTTATCAAAGTGATCTGCTTGAGCCTGAAATCAATGTAAGCAACGCATCTTTGCCAAAAGAAATTTATCTCATTAATGTATGGGGCAGCTGGTGTGCCTATTGCAAGCAAGAACACGCCTTTTTGATGCGCTTGCAACAACAGGGTGTGCCGATTGTGGGGCTAAATTATCGAGATAAACGGCAAAATGCCTTGCTAATGTTGCAGGAAATGGGCAATCCTTTTCATCAGGTGATTGATGATAGCAAAGGCTTATTCGCGATGAAATTGGGTGTGGACGGCGCGCCAGAAACCTATTTGGTTGATGCCAACGGCATTATTCGTTATCGCTATTCAGGACCGTTGGATCAGCAAATTTGGCAACAAGAATTTCTGCCCTTATGGCAAAAATTAGCAAAAAATACACCGCACTTAGCGCTGCAAGAAACAGCTAAGCAAGAAACGGCTAAACAGGAAGGAAAAGAATGAAAAAGTGGTGGTTAGTCGTCATAACATTTTTCGCAATCAGCCAACTGGCTCAGGCAGAAATGGTGGATACCTTTGAATTTAGCAACCCTGCCGAGCGTACCCGAGCTGTAGCCTTGGCAAAATCCCTGCGTTGCCCACAATGCCAAAATCAAAACTTGGTGGAATCCAATTCGCCCATTGCTTATGATCTGCGTATTGAAGTATATAAAATGGTGGAAGCCGGCAGCAGCAATGAGCAAATTATTGACGTGATGACGAGCCGCTTCGGTGATTTTGTGCGTTATAATCCGCCAGTGAAATCCACCACTCTGTTATTGTGGGGCTTGCCTTTCTTCTTGCTATTGCTTGGGGCGCTAGCAATGTGGCGAATGTTGCGCATGAAGCAAAAGCCGCAAAATTCAGCGCTCAGCGCAGAGCAGCAACAAGCATTAAACAGTTTATTAGCCAAAACGGATAAATCAGAATGACTTTTTTCATCGGCGTAACCCTTTTACTCTTGATTAGCCTTGGGCTTTGGCTGCCTTTTGGGCGCGGAATCAATTGGCAGAAAAATTATCGCCAACAGCAAAATATCGCCCTTTATCAGCAACAAACGAAAGGTCAGCTTGATCCAGAATTGGCGCAGGAATTTGCCCAACGTTTACTTGATGATGAAAAACAGCTTGAAAAACAACCGCACTTTGTGATGGCTTCAACATTGAAAAGCCGCCCTTATTTTGTGGTATTGAACCTATTATTGATTGCGTTGCCTATGGGATATTATTTTTCCCTTGATCGCTTTTCTGCTGAACAGCAATATCAGCAGCAACTTCAAACGAAGCAATTGCTTACAACGCAGTCTACCGATCCCTTCGTTGAATCATTTAATGGGCAAAGTGGGGGACAAAAAAATGAAACTTATGCGGAAAAAATTGAGCAACGTTTACGTCAAAATCCCAACAACAGTGAGGCTTGGATCGAGTTAGGGCAGGCTTATATGCAAAATAATGAGTTTGATGATGCCTTGGTCGCTTATTCTTATGCCGATCGCCTAACAGGCGGAAAACCCGCAATTTTAGGCTTGGCGGCAAATGCGTTGTATCAAAAAGCAGGGCAAAAAATCACCCCACAGGTGCAAGCTATGCTTGCTCAAGCGCTCTCGCAAGATCCGAAAGAAGCATCGAGTTTATCGCTGTTAGCTGGGGAGGCCTTTGTGCAAACGGATTATCCCAAAGCCATTGCCCTTTGGCAAAAGGTGCTAGATTCGGATAAATCTGGGATCGATCGGCGCACTATTATTCAAAGTATGCAAATGGCAGAGATGCTACAAAACGCCAAAAAAGGAGCCGCGCAATGACACCTTATTTTTCTGATACGCTGATTATTGGTGCAGGGGCAGCAGGGCTGTTTTGTGCAAGTCAGCTTGGCAAGCAAGGTAAACAGGTAACGGTTTTAGATAGCGGTAAAAAAGCAGGGCGGAAGATTTTGATGTCGGGCGGTGGATTTTGTAATTTCACTAATTTAGAGGTTACGCCACAGCATTATCTTTCGCACAATCCTCATTTTGTGAAATCTGCTTTAGCGCGTTTTACCCAGTGGGATTTTATCGCCTTAGTGGCGGAATATGGCATTGCCTATCACGAAAAAGAACTCGGGCAATTGTTTTGTGATGAAAGTGCGCAACAGATTGTGGATTTATTGCTCGCGGAATGTGAGAAACATCAGGTTAATATTCAGTTACGCCAGCACATAGAACAAGTTTCCGCCTTGGAAAACGGTGGCTTTGCCGTGCAAGCGAACGGACAAACTTGGCATTGTCATCAGCTTGTGGTGGCAACGGGTGGGCTTTCAATGCCCGCTTTAGGTGCTTCCCCTTTGGGCTATCAAATTGCTGAACAGTTTGGCTTGGCCGTGATCCCACCGCGTGCGTCCCTTGTGCCATTCCGTTGGCGAGAAACAGAGCAATTTTACACCGCACTTGCTGGTGTTTCTTTGCCTGTGTGTGTGTGTGCTGAAAATGGGCAGTCTTTCTTCAATCAGTTATTGTTTACCCACCGAGGTATTTCTGGGCCAGCGATCTTACAAATTTCTAACTATTGGCAGCCGAATGAATGGGTGGAAGTGGATTTATTACCAAATCAATCCATTGGCAATTATTTGCAAGAATTACGCCAAACTTCGCCGAAATTGCAGTTAAAAACCGCATTATCACGCGTTTTGCCAACGAAATTAGTGGAGCTTTGGCAACAGCGTGAGATGATCCCAACAGAAACCTTAGCGAATTTAAGCAAAGTGCGGTTGGAAAATTTAGAAAATTTCATTCATCATTGGAAAATTTTCCCTAATGGCACGGAGGGTTATCGAACCGCAGAAGTCACAATGGGCGGTGTGGATACGCACGAAATTTCGTCAAAAACAATGGAAAGTAGCAAAGTCAAAGGGCTGTATTTTATTGGCGAAGTGCTAGATGTAGCAGGCTGGCTCGGTGGTTATAACTTCCAATGGGCGTGGAGTTCCGCTTATGCCTGCGCAAGCCATATTGCCAGTTTATAGGCTAATTTCGCACTTTTATTGCCCGCAAAAAGAAATTTGCTCCGCGCTAAAATCTCGTTAAAATGGCAGGCTAATTTCCCTTTTTCATCTCATCAATAGCAAAATAACAAGGATTTTTTATGTCAGAACCGCGTTTCGTGCATTTGCGTGTGCATAGCGATTTTTCAATGATTAATGGTATTGCGAAAGTAAAACCGTTGGTCAAAGCCTGCGTGGAAAACGAAATGGTGGCAATGGCATTGACGGATTTCACCAACTTCTGCGGTTTAGTGCGGTTTTATGGCGAAGCTCTTGGAGCAGGGGTGAAGCCCATTGTTGGGGCTGATGTGCTGGTGAAAAGTGATTTGCTCGGTGATGAACATTTTGAACTCACCTTGCTTGCGAAAAATAACACAGGCTATCACAACATCACCTTATTATTATCCAAGGCTTATGAACGAGGTTACACGGATTTACCTTATATAGATCAGCAATGGCTGGTGGAACACCGCGAAGGCTTGATTATTCTTTCTGGTGGGCGCAATGGCGATGTGGGGAAAAAATTATTGAAAAATAATCCTGCGGATGTAGAAAGTGCGGTGCGTTTTTATCAAGAATTTTTTCCTGATCATTTTTATTTGAGTCTTTGTCGCACTGGTCGCCCTGAAGAAGAACGCTATATTCAAGCGGCCTTAAAATTGGCAGAAAAACATCATATTCCCCTTGTGGCAACCAATGATGTGTGTTTTTTGTCTTCCGAAGATTTTGAGGCGCACGAGATCCGCGTTGCGATTCACGACAGCTACACGTTAGATGATCCAAAACGTCCGAAATTATATAGCGATCAGCAGTATTTCCGCACTGAACAGGAAATGTGCGAATTATTTGCGGATATTCCCACCGCACTGGCGAATACCGTGCAAATCGCCAAACGTTGTAATGTAACGATTCGTTTGGGCGAATATTTCTTACCAAAATTTCCCACCGGGGATCTCAGCACGGAAGATTATTTGGTGCAAAAATCCCGTGAGGGCTTGGAAGAGCGCTTAGCTTTTTTATTCCCCGATGAAAAAGAGCGGGCGGAAAAACGCAAGGAATATGATGAGCGCTTGCAAGTCGAGCTAGATGTGATTAACCAAATGGGTTTCCCCGGTTACTTCTTAATCGTAATGGAGTTTATCCAGTGGTCGAAAGATAATGATATTCCTGTTGGGCCGGGGCGTGGTTCTGGGGCGGGATCGCTGGTGGCTTATGCGTTGAAAATCACCGATCTTGATCCCCTTGAGTTTGATTTACTTTTCGAGCGTTTCTTAAATCCAGAACGGGTATCAATGCCCGATTTTGACGTGGATTTCTGTATGGACGGGCGAGATCGCGTGATTGAACACGTTGCGGAAACCTACGGACGTGGTGCGGTGTCGCAGATTATCACCTTTGGTACGATGGCGGCTAAGGCGGTAATCCGAGATGTGGGGCGTGTGCTTGGACACCCTTATAGCTTTGTGGATCGCATTTCCAAATTAGTGCCGCCCGATCCGGGAATGACCTTAGCCAAAGCTTTTGAGGCTGAACCTCGCTTGCCTGAAATTTATGAAAGCGATGAAGAAGTTAAAGCCTTAATTGATATGGCGCGCAAGCTTGAAGGGGTAACCCGTAACGCAGGGAAACACGCAGGGGGCGTGGTGATTTCCCCTGGATTGATTACCGATTTTTCACCGCTCTATTGTGATAGTGAGGGCAAACACCCTGTTACCCATTTTGATAAAAATGATGTGGAATATGCAGGGCTAGTGAAGTTTGACTTCTTGGGATTGCGTACCCTAACCATCATCAAATGGGCATTGGATATGATTAACACGCGCCTTGCTAAAGAGGGCAAGCCGTTAGTGGATATTAATCGTATTCCCCTTGATGATCCGCAATCTTTCCAAGTGTTACTCAATGCTGAAACCACCGCCGTGTTCCAGTTGGAATCGCGAGGAATGAAAGATCTGATTAAACGCCTAAAACCTGACTGTTTTGAGGACATCATCGCATTGGTTGCCTTGTTCCGCCCAGGCCCGTTGCAATCGGGAATGGTGGATAACTTTATTCGCCGTAAACACGGGGAAGAAGAAATTTCCTACCCTGATGCGGAATATCAGCACATTTGGCTGAAACCAATTTTAGAGCCAACCTACGGCATTATTTTGTATCAAGAACAAGTAATGCAAATCGCCCAAGTACTGGCGGGTTATACCCTTGGTGGAGCGGATTTATTACGCCGTGCAATGGGGAAAAAGAAACCCGAAGAAATGGCAAAACAGCGTTCTGTATTTGAAGAAGGCGCGGTGAAAAACGGGGTGGACGGCAACTTGGCAATGAAAATTTTCGACCTCGTGGAAAAATTTGCTGGCTATGGGTTTAACAAATCTCACTCCGCTGCTTATGCCTTGGTTTCTTACCAAACGCTCTGGCTGAAAGCCCATTATCCTGCGGAGTTTATGGCTGCGGTAATGACATCGGAAATGGACAACACGGAAAAAATTGTTGGGCTTTATGATGAATGTTTGCGAATGGGGCTGAAAGTTACGCCACCAGATATTAATACGGGCAAACATCATTTCAGCGTGAACGATAATGGCGAAATTGTCTATGGCATTGGCGCAATTAAAGGGGTAGGTGAAGGCCCGATTGAAGCCTTGATTTCTGCGCGTGAGCAAGGAGGTATTTTTAAAGATTTATTCGATCTTTGCGCCAGAGTGGATTTAAAGAAAATTAACCGCCGCACTTTTGAAAGTCTGATAATGTCAGGGGCATTTGATAAGCTCGGGCCTCACCGTGCGGCATTGGCGAAAAATCTGGAAGATGCACTTAAAGCCTCCGATCAATATGCTAAAAATGAAGCCATCGGGCAGGCGGATATGTTTGGTGTTCTTACTGAAACCCCTGAAGAAGTGGAAAAAGCCTATGCCAATACACCAAAGTGGACTGAAAAGCAAATACTTGATGGTGAGCGGGAAACGCTTGGGCTTTATTTAAGTAGCCACCCGATTAGCCCTTATTTAAAAGAAATCGCCCATTACAGCTCAACAAGGTTAAAAGATCTTGTGCCAAATTATCGAGGGCAGATCAGCACTACTTGTGGGCTGGTAGTGAACTCTCGTGTTGCGATTACTAAAAAAGGAAATAGGCTTGGTATTGCTACCCTTGATGATCGTTCAGGTCGATTAGATTTAACCTTATTTGGTGAAGCCCTTGATCGTTTTGGCGAAAAATTACAAAAAGATACGATAGTGATTGTGTCGGGGCAGGTGAGTTTTGACGATTTTACTCAGGGGTTAAAAATGTCAGTGCGTGAATTAATGACCCTTGATGAAGCTCGCAGTCGTTATGCTAAAAGCCTTGCATTGAGCTTAAATCAAGAGCAAATTAATGCGCAATTTATTAAAAAATTCAAAGAGATACTCACCCCTTATTGTGGTGGTGCATTGCCGATTAACGTGTATTATCAAAGCCCACAGGGCAGAGCGTTGGTGAAATTAGGCGTGCAATGGTCAATTAATCCTAGCGATGAGGTTATTTCTGAACTTTCGCAGATGCTGGGGCAAAATGCGGTGGAATTAGAGTTTAGCTAGGTACTCTTTTTTGCTCAGGACAGACATAATACGGCGCATAACGCCGTATTATGTGAAAGCCAGAAAGTAATTAAGTACAAACAATTTTAATCGCCAAACCGCCTTGCGAGGTTTCGCGGTATTTGGCATTCATATCTTTGCCCGTTTCGTACATTGTTTCGATAACTTTATCTAAGCTCACGCGTGGGTTAGAGGTGCGTTGCAATGCCATTCGGCTAGCGTTAATCGCTTTGACGGAAGCAATGGCGTTGCGTTCAATGCAAGGCACTTGTACTTGGCCGCCCACAGGATCGCAAGTCAGCCCCAGATTATGTTCCATCGCAATTTCAGCGGCCATACAAACTTGCTCAGGGCTACCGCCCAAAATTTCTGTTAAGCCAGCAGCTGCCATTGAGCAAGCCACTCCCACTTCGCCTTGACAGCCTACTTCTGCCCCAGAAATGGACGCATTCATTTTGTAAAGTGAGCCGATCATTCCGCAAGCAAGCAAATAGCGTTCTACAATTTCATCGGTAATTGGCGAAATGAATTTTTCATAATAAGACAGCACCGCAGGCACAATACCACAAGCACCGTTGGTTGGCGCGGTAACCACACGCCCGCCTGCTGCATTTTCTTCATTGACCGCAAGCGCATACATATTGACCCAATCGATCACTTTCATTGGATCGTTGGAAAGCCCATTGTTGGCTTGTAGTAAACGATGTAAAGTCGCCGCACGGCGAACCACTTTGAGTGGGCCGGGTAGTAACCCTTCCGTAGCCAAGCCGTGTTCGATACATTCTTTCATCGTTTGCCAAATGCGTTTTAGGTGCGTTTGCGTGGCTTCTTTTCCGTGTAAGGCAATTTCATTTTGTAGCATCACGCTCGATAAGGCTAAGCCATTTTCTTTGCAATGATGCAAAATATCTGCCGCACTTTGATAAGGGAAAGGCACGTTGATGTCGGATTCTTCCTGCTGATTGAAATGGGCTTCATCAACAATAAATCCACCGCCGATAGAATAATAGGTTTGCTGATAAAGCAAGTTGTCATTTTCATAGGCGGACAGTGTCATTCCGTTTTCGTGTAAAGACAGAAAGGTTTGATGAAAGATCATATCGCTTTCATAATCAAATTTCGCCACTCGCTGCCCTTGCGCTAATGGCAAAAGTGCGGTGCTTTTTACATCAGAAATAAATTTAGGGATTAAATCAATATCCACATCGTGCGGTAAATAGCCCGCTAAGCCCATAATAATGGCAATATCGGTATTATGCCCACGCCCTGTCATTGAAAGTGAGCCATAAACATCGACCTTAACTTGGGTTACTTTGGCGAGTAAATTTTTCGCCACTAAATCATCGACAAATTGCTTACCCGCTTTCATTGGCCCAACGGTATGAGAGCTAGAAGGCCCAATGCCGATTTTAAACATATCAAAAACACTAATCATCGTTTTCTCGAAGTTTTCTGGCAGGGCATTTCGCCCTGCTTAAGGTGATTATTATAAAAGGTGCGTATTCTATCTTAATTAATAAAATAATCCATACACCACTGCTGAGATTGCAATCATTCCCATAACGGTAACGAAAACATTGCTAGCATAGCCTTGATAACGCGCCATCGCAGGCACTTTACGAATGGCATACATTGGCATTAAAAACAGAATTGCGGCGATAATTGGCCCGCCAATGGATTCAATTAAACCAAGAATACTTGGATTGATAATTGCCACCGCCCATAAGGTCAATAAAAAGAAAAGTGCGGTGAAAAAATTCAATTTTTTTCGATTCGTAATGTCTTGTTTGCCCGAAAATTTTAAATACAGCCCCTGAATGCCTTCTCGTGCGCCTAAATAATGGCCAAAGAAAGAGCTGGTAATAGCAAGAAACGCCACTAAAGGCCCAAAGTAGGAAATATAAGGGTTATCAAATTTATTGGCTAAAAAGGAAAGGATACTGATATTTTGCGTTTTGGCTTGCACTAAATCTTCTGGGGTAAGGGTTAGCACGCAGCTAAATACGAAAAACATCACGAAAAATAACAGTAAGGTTGAGGTGTTTTTCAATGCTTGGCTTGCGTGGCATTCGGTCAGCTCTGGCAATTTATATTCCCGTTGTTGTGATTGCGAAAAGCAAGAAATCGCAGGGGAATGATTAAAAGAAAACACTAACACCGGAATGGTGATCCACAGCGTGCTAATAAAACTGGTGGCATCAGGCATTTGGTGAAGCATTGCGGTGTTCCATTGTGGAATTAAATAAATGGAAAGAGAAAATAAAATAAAAACAAGGGGATAGACCAAAAACTCAGTCATTTTGAGCATTATTTTTTCGCTCATCAGCATCACCGAAATCAGGCTTGCAATCAAAATGAAAGAAAGCAAAATGCGGTTCGGTGCGCCTAGCCCTAACTGATTGATAATAAAGGATTCCACCGTATTGGTGATGCCATTACCATAAATTAACAAAATAGGAAAAATCGCAAAAAAGTAGAGCAGCGTGATAATTTTCCCTGCGCCTTGCCCAAAATGTTCTTCCACTACTTCTGTAATATCGCTGCCGGGTTTGGAAGATGACAGCACAAAGCGAGATAATGCACGGTGTGAGAAATAAGTCATCGGCCCAACCAACAGCATAATGGCGATTAACGGCCAAAATCCGCCCATTCCAGCATTTATGGGCAAAAACAGCACGCCAGCTCCCACCGCAGTACCGAATAAATTTAACGTCCAAAGTAAATCGAATTTGTTTGTTATTGTTGTTTTAAACATTGTTTAACTCCGTAATATAAACTTGGATTAGTGTATGCGAATACTCTAATCTTACCGCCGCAGATGATATAGCGGTTGCGAATACGAAACAGGACAAAATATGGAATTTGTGAGAATGATCGACTTTTGTTGGAGTAATTGACTATAAAATAGCGAAGTGTTTACTTATTTTTAACATTTTGCTTTTTTAGACTTTCGATTTCGCGATATTTTGCTTCGACAAGCAACAAAGTTGAGTCTTTTTTCTTTATTAAGAATGGGTTATCAAAAATTGTAAATGTTTCGTTTTATTGAATGATCTGAGTGAGGGCAGCGCAAGATTGTTAATAATTGGATAAAAAGCACTTTTAATGGCAATAAAAGTGCTTACAACGAGAGAATAATTAAGCGGCTTTCGCATTACCTAATGTGCCATCATCAATAGCTTCTTTCGGCGTGCCAAGTACTTCGTAAACTTTATCGCCATCTTTGAAAAATACAAAACCGCCGTATTCCATTTTTGTCCAGATTTCATCTTTAGTGAGTGGAAAGGTGGTAATAATGGTTACTTTATCTTTTTCTGTGGTATGTTGGCGGAAGTCGATCACGCCGTCATCATCAATGCGTTGCGCTGTACCAAAAGGGGCTTTGCGCGTGATGTAATGCAAATTGGTGGAGCAGTGAGCGATCATCCATTCCCCGTTAGAGAGAATAAAATTAAACGTGCCGCCTTGTGCTAATTCTTTAGTAATTTCTTGAATGACTTGGAAAATTTGTTCTTCTGTGGGCTTTTTACGAAAGCGATTTTTTAACTGTTCAGCCATATAGCAAAAAGCGGCTTCTGAGTCGGTGGAGCCAATGGGTTGGCAGAAACTTTCCGACATATCAGGGAAGCTCGTCAGATTGCCGTTGTGCGCAAATACCCAGTTTTCGCCCCAAATTTCACGAATAAATGGGTGTGTGTTTTCAATGGTTACCTCGCCTTGTGTGGCTTTGCGAATGTGAGCAATCACGTTGAAAGATTTAATGTGATATTGTTTGACACAATCTGCAATGGGGGAACTATGCCCGGCTTGGTTATCGCGAAAAATACGCACGCCTTTACCCTCAAAAAAGGCAATGCCGAAACCGTCAGAATGGCTATCGGTAAGCCCCGCGCGGCGGCGAAATCCTTCAAAAGAGAACACAATATCGGTGGGCGTATTGCAATTCATTCCTAATAGCTGACACATAACGAAACCTTAACTGATTTTAACTTCCTAAATCTTGTTTGATTTAACAAAAAAATTCACAAAAATTCAACCGCACTTTTAGATTAAAGGCGCATATCACATAACTTGGCGTTATTTCCTTTATTGCACCACCATTAAGCCTAAGCAACCTTTGTCTGCTGCCATCAGATCTGCCGCGCCAAAGGTGAAAGGGTGGCCGTTAGAAGACGGCTGTTGAAAGCGAATTAAAATCTGCACTTTGCCCTCAATCCAGAGGCTGTCTTTCCACGCAAGATCGCTTTCTGCCACAGGTTTATCATTAATGCTTTCAATGATAAATTTTGCCCCCTGAATTTTAAATCCTGCAGGCTCGTTGCTCGTGATTGTCCAGCGTTCCGTGCTGTTTAATTCGGCATTTACATCAATGCGTCTAGGATCGAAACGTTGTTGATTGAGCATTCCATTATTCGCATCTAGTTGGAATTGACGCTCACGGCGAATTTCCGCCTTTAATGCTTGCGGTGCATCGGTGTTAAATTGCATTGTGTTGTTTTGCGCAAAGGCACTGCTTAAGCCTTGTAGGCGTAGCTCAAGCACTGTGTTGTCGAGCAGCTCTTCATCGCTGGCGAAAAAGCCCGTGAGTTTACTGAAGAAATTTCGTTTTTTCCCCACAATTAAGGTGGCGTTTTCCCCCTCATTGAGATTAACAAGAATTTCAGCGCGTTCGCTCGGTGCAAGAAAAAGCACCTTTGTGGTTTTCGCTTGCGGTAAAAAGCCTTGATCAAGCGCGATGAGTTGGAAATCGCGCTCGTCATCAAAGCGTAATTCATAGCGGCGCGAAAGGGAAGCGTTCAGCAAACGTAAACGCACAACGCCGCGCGGCACCTCTAAATAAGGCGCTTCTTGCCCATTGACAAATAAACGATTGCCAAAAAAGTGCGGTCGATTTTGTTGGAATAATTGCACCCCTTCATCATTTAATTGCATATCTTGCAAAATCAAAGGAATATCGTTTACGCCATATTTTTGTGGCAAGCTTGATTTACGGCTTTCGTTATCTTCAATAATGCACAGCCCGAGCAAGCCGCGGTAGGTTTGATAAGCAGAATGCCCTAAGGTGCAAGCGGAATACCAGCAAGTGCAAGCAGGCTGAGTGATCGGCAGAATAGGCGACCAGCCTTGTCCTTGTTTGAAAGGGTGAGATACGCCACCCAGTGATTCAGCGCTCACTTGCAGTCCTTGAATGGCTAGCGCCACCATTTGCGACAAGCTATTGCGATAGTTCAGCTTGGCAAAATCCCCTTGGCGCATTTTTAATGTTGGGCCTAAATAATTACCATTAAATCCCCACACTTCGCTGGATTTTCCCCGCTCTAATTGAGTTTGCGCGCTGTTCATTTCTAAAAAAACAGGCTTACCACGGCGAGTTTCCATAAGTGGGGGAACGCGTAAAGGCTGGCGATCAGCCGCCCATAATGGCGCAGGAATGGCTGAAAAAGCCCCTGCAGTGAGGGCAGTTTTAAAAAATTGACGGCGAGAAAAATGATTCATTTTATTTTGTTGCGTCTTGTTGAGCTTGGCTGGCGGCAATTTCCGCATCAAGTTCGTTGATTCGTTGTTGCATTAAAGAATGGCAATAGCTCGCCAATTCACGCACATTGTCTTTGGTGTAAGCCGAAGTATCCACAGGTGGCAGCATTTCACAGATCACCTTGCCATTATCCCAACGGTTAAGATCGATTTTATTTTGCGTGGTGGAACAAACCACAGGTACAATCGGCACACCAGCGGCAATAGCGGCGTGAAACGCACCGGTTTTAAATGGCAACAAACCACGTCCACGGCTACGCGTGCCTTCAGGGAACATCCAAATAGAAAGCTTATCACGGTTAATGCGTTCAGCCAGTTGAGTCATTGTGCTATGTGCTTTGGAACGGTTATCACGATCTAAAAAAATGTTACCCGATGCCCAATATAAAATGCCAAAGAACGGGATCCAAATCAGGCTTTTTTTCCCGACACTCACGGTGCGCGGCATCACCATATAAGAAATGGTAACCATATCGTAGTTATTTTGGTGATTACCAATGTAAATGCACGGCCCGATATTTTCCGCATTGGCGGGGAAACGATGTTCCACTTGCAAACCGAAAAGGGGATACAAACGCCCGAACCAACGTGCCACATCGCCCACGTTACTTGGATTTCTGAAACGAATGAGAGAATAAATCGTGCCGAGTAAACAAATTAAAATACAGCACAGCATAACCACAATAATGCGAAGAAGTTTTAGCATAAACACATACCCTGAAAAAAATTTGCACAAGTATAGCGAAAATCCGCAAATATTTGTATCAATCCGCTAAAAAAATGCTAGGCTATCAAGCAATTTCCTTCTTCTCAAAGATATTCAACAATGGCAAAGACCTATTTTATTGCAGATTTACATTTAAGCGAAAATCGCCCAGATTTAACCGCACTTTTTGTGGATTTTATGCAAAATCAAGCCAAAGATGCGGAAAGTTTGTATATTTTAGGCGATCTTTTTGATTTTTGGATTGGTGATGATGAGCATTCCCCTTTGATCGATTTGGTGAAACAGCAAATTCGCCACTTAACGGAAAAAGGCGTGAAATGCTATTTTATGCACGGCAATCGCGATTTTCTTATCGGCAAAAAATTTGCCCAATCTTGCGGTTTAACGCTGCTGCCAACTTATCAAGTGATTGATTTATACGGCACGCCTACCTTGCTTTGCCACGGCGACACCCTTTGCATTGATGATGTGGCTTATCAACGTTATCGTAAAAAAGTGCATCAAAAATGGCGCCAATGGCTTTTTTTACATTTGCCTTTAAAAGTGCGGTTAAAAATTGCCGAAAAAATTCGCGCTAAAAGCAAACAGGATAAGCAATATAAATCCAATCAAATTATGGACGTGAATGCGGATTTCGTGCGGCAAATAATGCAAAAATTTAACGTACCACAGCTGATCCACGGACATACGCATCGGCAAAACTTGCATAAAATCCCACCGCACTTTGAACGAATTGTATTGGGCGATTGGGGCGAAACCTCTTCTGTGCTAGAAGTCTCGCCGCAGGGAATGCGATTTATTAATCACTCGTTACAGAAATCAGTGAGTGATGATTTGGAATCACCACCGCTGGATCATCAGGTGCGGTGATTTTTTCAATTTTTTCTTGCAAATCGTAATCTGGCTGTGGCGTATCATCGAAAAGATCCGCATTGGGGTCAATGTTAGCGTTACGAATGCCAATCCAATTCGCCAAGCCTTCTGTGAAATTCAAGCCTGATTTTGATACCTTTTTCTCGTGACGCTGCTGATCATCACTGGAAATTTTAAACAACGGAATATCGTAATGGCGTTTACTTTTTCCGCTGCTATTGTGAATAGCGATATAGTTATCGCTAATTTGATGAGCTAAGCCGTGATCAGAAAAATAAATCATCGAAAAAGTGCGGTGGTTTTTTTGCTGATTTTTGACCAGAGCCTGATAAATTTTACTCAGCACTTCATCGGTTTTTTTGATCGAACTGATGTAGCAATTCACGTCCTGATATTTTTTAGCAATTTGATTTTCATCGAAAATTTTCTTGTAATCGGTAACGCGTTCGCAAACCAACGGGTGCGAGCCATATAAATGCACCACAATAAAACGCTTGCCTGTGGCTGGGGCTTGAATCAGTTGATCAAATCGGTTTAATAAGTTGAAATCGCTCACATCATTACTAATGGAATCGCCCGCGCGTAAAAAGATTTTTTCATCGCTTTTATTGGCAATGGCAGAAATTGGCGTGTCGTATTGCCCTAAATAACCCTGATTGGAAAGCCAATAGGTTTTGATTCCTGCGGATTTAATTAAGTCAATGAAATTTAAGCGATAATTCCCTTCCCAAGTTTGCTTGTTAGGCTTGGTAAGCATTAATTTAAGCGAAGCGATGGTGTTTGTGCCGCCTGCGGTTAGGCCGTCAATTAACGTGCCTTTAGCCGTGGAAAGAAAAGGCGTGTTGGCAACAGGGTAGCCGTAAGCGTGGTGATAATCTTTTCTCGCGCTTTCGCCGATAACTAAAATGTAATCATCATAATGGGAACGGCTATCCAGTTGGCTTTCGCCCCATTCACTCGGCACATCAAAGCGGTTGAGTAAGCGTAATTCTTCGATCACTTTTTCCCCTGCTAAATAGCTTTCTTGCAGCGGTTGAAAGGGAATATTGCCCCAAAGTGCATTAACAAAAATGAGCGCCAATAGCCCCTTATTTTTATAAAAAGCCAAGTGGAATTTTTGACTTAACCTGCGATAAAGCAGCGCACCGCCAAGAATTACAGGGGGATAACCATAATCAAGCAGGGGGATTTGAGCGAAAAATTCTTTGCCTTCTTGTAAATCTGTGGCGAAAACAGAGGCGATATATTGATAAGACGGCGCGCCAAAATTTACCCCAATGGGCGCATAACACGCATAGATAAATAAAATAGGTAATGCAATGAAATAAAAGAGTTTTTTCGAGCTAGAAAAAATAATAATGAAAGACATAAAAAGGCTGATCTGCTGCCAACTAGGTTGCGCAAAATAGCCCGAACCCTGTAGTGCCAACAGGCTGATAATATAAAGTAGCGCAAAACACACCGCACTTACTAGCAATGATGAAAGATGAAATGTTCCTTTTTTGTTCTTTTCTGCCACAACATTGTTCCTTATTTTTTAGTTCGCTTCATTTTACTGAATTTTTTTCATTGGTTCTATGCGATTTTTGCTTTGAACTATTTTCACTGCAAAGATGTTGCTCTATAATATGCAGAATTTTGTACCCAACTTTTGTGAGGAAAAAATGAGCAAACCCGTATATAAAAGAATCCTGCTTAAATTAAGCGGTGAAGCTTTACAAGGTGATGAAGGTTTTGGAATTGATCCTTCAATTTTAGACAGAATGGCGCTCGAAATTAAAGAATTACTAGAAATGGGCGTAGAAGTCGGGGTTGTGTTAGGTGGCGGAAATTTATTCCGTGGCGCAAAACTGGCTAAGGCGGGAATGAACCGCGTGGTAGGCGATCATATGGGTATGCTTGCCACCGTAATGAACGGTTTGGCAATGCGTGATGCCTTACACCGCGCAGATGTAAATGCAAAATTAATGTCCGCTTTCCAGTTAAACGGTATTTGCGATACCTATAACTGGTCTGAAGCAATCAAAATGTTGCGTGAAGGGCGCGTGGTGATTTTCTCTGCGGGAACAGGTAGCCCATTCTTTACCACCGATTCAGCAGCGTGCTTGCGTGGGATTGAAATTGAAGCTGATGTTGTGCTTAAAGCCACAAAAGTGGACGGTGTGTATGATTGCGATCCTGCTAAAAATCCAGATGCAGTATTGTATGAAAAACTCACTTATGCCGATGTGATTGACAAAGAATTGCAAGTAATGGACTTAGCCGCCTTTACTTTAGCACGCGATCACGGAATGCCAATTCGTGTGTTCAATATGAGCAAACCTGGTGCATTACGCAAAGTGGTTTTAGGTGAGCGTGAAGGCACGCTAATTTGTAACTAATTGATTAAACTTAAATAAAAAGGAATATTTGTGATTAACGAAATTAAACAAGATGCGCAGTTGCGTATGGAAAAAAGCCTTGAAACATTCAAGCATCATATTGCCAAAGTAAGAACAGGGCGCGCGCAGCCAAGCTTACTGGACGGTATTCAAGTGGAATACTATGGCGCATTAACCCCATTGCGCCAATTAGCCAACGTAGTGGCTGAAGATGCGCGTACTTTGGCAGTAACCGTGTTTGATCGTAGCTTAATCGGTGCGGTGGAAAAAGCCATTTTAACCTCTGATTTAGGCTTAAACCCATCATCAGCTGGCACAACCATTCGTGTACCACTTCCACCATTAACAGAAGAGCGTCGTCGTGATCTTATCAAGATCGTGAAAGGCGAAGCCGAGCAAGGCAAAGTGGCAGTGCGTAATGTGCGCCGTGATGCGAACGATCAAATCAAAGCGTTGTTGAAAGAAAAAGAAATCAGCGAAGATGAAGAGCGCAAAGCACAAGACGAAATCCAAAAAATCACTGATCTTTATGTGAAAAAAGTGGACGAAGTGTTAGCGGATAAAGAGAAAGAATTATTAGATTTCTAATCATTCTAATGAAATAAAGGGCGAGCCAAGGGTTCGCCCTATTTTTTCTTGCTGAATTACTGGCTTTTGAGTATATTCACGACAATTTTAGCAACCTTAACCCTTTTAAAGTGCGGTCAAAAATTTATGCAAAAACAACAAAAACTCGTCATTCTTGGTTCGACAGGCTCCATCGGCACTAGCACCCTTTCTGTGATAGAACACAACCCTGAAAAATATCAAGCGTTTGCCTTAGTGGGCGGACGTAACGTGCAATTAATGGTGGAGCAATGCGTTAAATTTCAGCCGACTTTTGCTGCCTTAGATGACGAAAGTGCAGCAAAAAATTTAACAGAAAAATTGACCGCACTTGGTCTAAGAACCCAAGTACTAAGCGGGCAAAAAGCCATTTGCCAGTTGGCGGCTCACCCTGAAGCGGATCAAGTGATGGCTGCCATTGTTGGCGCAGCAGGTTTGTTACCCACCCTTTCAGCAGTGCAAGCAGGCAAGCGAGTGTTGTTGGCTAATAAAGAAAGTTTGGTTACCTGCGGGCAGCTTTTTATTGATGAAGTGAAGAAAAATCACGCTCAGTTACTGCCTGTGGACAGTGAACATAATGCGATTTTCCAATCTTTGCCACCGCAAGCGCAAGAAAAAATTGGTTTTTGTCCGTTGCAAGAATTAGGCATCAGCAAAATTGTACTCACGGGATCGGGCGGCCCTTTCCGTTATACGGATCTTTCAGAATTTGACCAGATCACACCAGAGCAAGCTGTTGCACACCCTAATTGGTCAATGGGCAAAAAAATCTCAGTGGATTCCGCCACAATGATGAATAAAGGCTTGGAATATATTGAAGCCCGTTGGTTATTCAATGCCAGTGCAGATGAAATGGAAGTGATCATTCATCCGCAATCGATCATTCATTCTATGGTGCGTTATATTGATGGCTCGGTGATTGCACAAATGGGCAATCCAGATATGCGCACACCAATTGCGGAAACAATGGCTTATCCGCAACGAACCTTTGCCGGTGTTGCCCCATTAGATTTTTATCAGCTCAATGGGCTGACTTTTTTAGCGCCTGATTATCAGCGTTATCCTTGCTTAAAATTGGCCATTGATGCCTTTGCCGCGGGGCAATATGCCACAACGGCAATGAATGCGGCGAATGAAATTTCTGTTGAAGCTTTTTTAAATCGTCAAATTAAATTTACCGATATTGCTAAAGTGAATACGCAAGTGGTAGAAAAAATCAGCCCACAACAGATTCAATCTATTGATGATGTGTTAGACGTGGATAAAAAAGCACGCGCTTTAGCGTGGCAAATCATTCAAGCAAAATAACATTTTGTTTTCGTTACAAATAAATCAAGGCGGGCGAAAGTTCGCCTTGATTTTTTATCCATAATTCTGTGCGTTTTCATAGTAAGTAATAGCATATTATGATATATTCAGCCATTAATTTTGTAACTAGAAAATCCTTGATGAATGACAGAGATTGACTTTAACAATATTCCCCAACACGTTGCCATTATTATGGATGGCAATGGCCGTTGGGCGAAACAACAAGGAAAAATGCGTATTTTCGGGCATAAAAATGGCGTGGCGGCAGTGCGTCAAGCGGTTTCCTATGCACGAAAAATTGGTGTCAAGGTGCTGACGCTTTATGCCTTCAGCAGTGAAAATTGGACGCGTCCTGAAACAGAAGTCAGTGCATTAATGACACTTTTTATGCAAGCACTGGATTTAGAAGTGAAAAAATTGCATAAAAATAATATCCGCCTAAACATTATTGGGGATACATCCCGTTTTAGCGAAAAATTACAACAAAAAATCGAAAAAGCAGAAAAATTAACCGAAAATAACACCGCACTTACTTTAAACATTGCAGCTAATTATGGTGGAGACTGGGATATTGTGCAGGCAGCAAAACAGCTTGCAAGCCTTGTTAAAGCGGAAAAGTTAGCACTTGATGAGATCACAACAGAACGTTTTCAACAACATTTGGTTACTCAAGATCAGCCAATGGTGGATTTATTAATTCGCACCAGCGGTGAACAGCGTGTAAGTAATTTTTTACTGTGGCAAATTGCCTATGCAGAATTTTATTTTTCTGATGTGCTATGGCCAGATTTTAACGAACAAGAATTTAATCAAGCTATCTTAGCTTATCAACAACGAAATCGCCGTTTTGGTGGAGCAGAACAAGAGGACTAAATTGTGCTTAAACAACGTGTTATTTCCGCAATTATTTTAATTGCCATTGTCTGTGCAGCGTTATTTTTATTTTCTCCTTTTTATTTTGCCTTAGCCTTGGGCGCAGTGGCGACCTTAGGAATTTGGGAATGGACACAATTCGCTCAAGTCAAAAATAAATTTTGGCGTGTTGTAGTAGCAGGCTTAGCAGGTGCGGTGCTTTTTTTGTGGATTTTAAGCGAAGCCAATTATCTCAATGCGGGCCGCGTATTTGAACATTATGCTGAGCCTATTTTATTAAGCGCAGTAATTTGGTGGATTGTGGCGCTTGGCTTTGTGGTGAGCTATCCAAATTCTGTCAAATTATGGGCAAAATCGGTGATTTTGCAAGGCGTTTTCGCTATTGTAACCCTTGTGCCTTTTATTGTAGGCGTGTTGCGTTTGCGCTTAGACGGTTATGTTGCCAACCCTTATCACGGCTTAATGTTGCTCTTTTATGTGTTTATTTTGGTATGGGCAGCGGATTCAGGTGCTTATTTTGCTGGCCGCAAATTCGGAAAACATAAACTTGCGCCAAAAGTTTCCCCAGGGAAAACGTGGCAAGGTGTGTTCGGTGGGCTGGTTACCGCTGGCGTGCTAGCAGGGATTTTTATGCAAGTCGCTCCACAAGATTTATTCAATGTACCAACCGTGCCTTTTATCGCCTTATCTGTTGCCACGGTGGCAATTTCTGTACTGGGCGATTTAACGGAAAGTATGTTTAAGCGCGAAAGTGGGATTAAAGACAGCAGTAATTTGATCCCAGGACACGGTGGGATTTTAGATCGCATCGATAGTCTTACCGCCGCCGTGCCATTCTTTGCGTATTTCTATTTTTATGTGTTGTAGGAAAAAACGAATATGTCCTTTTTGTGGTCGTTAGGTTCATTTTTGATAGCCATTTGTGTGCTGGTTTTTGTACACGAATACGGACATTTTTGGGCTGCCAGAAAGTGCGGTGTAAAAGTTGAACGTTTTTCTATCGGTTTCGGCAAAGTGCTGTGGTCGTTCTTTGACAAAAAAGGCACCGAGTTTTCTATCTCACTGATTCCGTTAGGCGGCTATGTGAAAATGCTTGATGAGCGTAACGAAGCTGTACCAGAAGCGTTGAAATCTCAAGCGTTCAATAATAAATCTGTGGCACAACGTGCTTTTGTGATTGCAGCAGGCCCGATGGCGAATTTTATTTTTGCTATATTGGCCTATTGGCTGGTGTATTCCATTGGGATTCCTAGCGTGAAACCTGTGATCGCAGAGGTTCGACCAGCGTCCATTGCAGCCCAAGCGCAAATTCAACCTGATTCACAAATTATCGCCATTGATGGCACAGCAACCCCAGATTGGGAAACCATCAATATGGTGCTTGCCACCAAAATGGGCAATCCTAATGTAGAAATCACCCTTTCGCCTTTTGGTTCAGATGTAAAACAGCAACGCACTTTAGATTTAGCCAATTGGCGATTCGATCCTGAAAAAGAAAGTGCTTTTGGCGCGTTGGGTATGATTCCAGTGCGAACTAAAGTTGAAATGACCTTGTCTAAAGTGGCGGAAGATTCCCCTGCACAAAAAGCAGGTTTGCAGGTGGGGGATAAATTTTATACCAATACTGGCGAGCCAATGAATTGGCAAGATTTTATTCAAGATGTGCAAAAAGGGCAGCCTTTTACATTGAGAATTGAACGAGCAGGGGAAACCTTATATAAAACCTTAACGCCAGTGTTAAATGAAAAAGGTAAATGGTTTGTTGGCGTATCGCCAACGGTTCAGCCCCTTGATGAAAAATATCGCACGGAATTAAAATATGGTGTTTTTGAGGCTTTACAGAAAGGCGTAGAAAAAACCAAGGATTTAATGCTACTGACGGTAAAAGTCATTGGTAAATTATTTACCGGTGATCTTTCTTTAAATAATTTAAGTGGACCGATTTCTATTGCCAAGGGCGCAGGGATTTCCTCGGGAATTGGTTTTGTTTATTATTTAAGTTTTATGGCATTAATTAGTGTAAATTTAGGTATTATGAATTTGTTCCCGTTACCTGTGTTAGACGGCGGACATTTAATTTTTCTTGCCGCTGAGGCGATAAAGGGAAAAACGCTTTCGCAAAAGGTGCAAGATACCGCTTATAAAATTGGCGCAATATGCTTATTAGCTTTAACAGCATTTGCTTTGTTTAACGATTTCTTACGTTTATAACTCTTTCTTTTACAAGGATAAAAGTAACAATGAAAAAACTTTTAATCGCAAGTTTATTATTGGGTTCAACCACGGTGATGGCTGCCCCTTTTGTTGTGCAAGATATTCGTGTCGATGGCGTTCAGGCAGGCACGGAAGGCAAAATTCTTGCGAATTTACCCGTTCGAGTTGGGCAACGAGCAACAGATAAAGATATTGCCAATGTTGTAAGAACCTTGTTCTTACAAGGTTATGAAGGGGTTAAAGCCGCCCGAGAAGGAAACACGCTAGTTATTTCTGTGCAACAACGCCCAATTATTGCCGATGTGATTCTTGACGGTAATAGTTCAATTCCAAATGAAGCTTTGAAAGATAATTTAGATTCTAATGGCTTTGCCGTTGGTGACGTATTGAATTTTGATAAATTAGAGGCTTTCCGTCAAAGTTTACTTGATCATTATCACAGTGTAGGTCGCTATAACGCAAAAGTGGAAACGATTGTTACGCCATTGCCAAATAATCGTGCGGAAGTAAAAATTCAAATTAAAGAAAATGATGTAGCACTGTTAAAAGGGATCACCTTTGAAGGAAACAAGGCCTTTAGCTCAAGTAAATTACAAGAGCAAATGGAATTACAACCTGATGCTTGGTGGAAACTTTTTGGTAATAAATTTGATTCCGTACAATTTGGTAAAGATCTAGATACATTGCGCGAATTTTACCTTGATCACGGCTATGCCAAAATGCAAATTAGCAAAACAGATGTGCAATTAAATGATGAAAAAACTGAAGCAAAAGTTTCTATTGATGTCAATGAAGGTGAAAAATATACCGTTAAAAGCGCGCGTATTGTGGGTAATGTTGCAGGAATGGGCGATGAACTTTCTGCATTATTAAAACAAATTCGCGTGGGTGATACTTTCCGCCGTAGTGATGTTGTTGCTGTAGAAAATGAAATTAAAACAACCTTAGGTGAGCAAGGCTATGCCAATCCTCAAGTGAATATTAGCCCTGAGTTTGATGATCAAAATCATACGATTGCTTTAACTTACGTGGTTGATGCAGGTCGCCGTTATTCTGTGCGCCAAATTCGTTTTGAAGGCAATAACGTAAGTGCAGACAGCACATTGCGTCAAGAAATGCGTCAGCAAGAAGGAACTTGGTTATCTTCTCAATTAGTTGAGCTAGGTAAAGTGCGGTTGGAAAGAACAGGATTTTTTGAAAGCGTAGAATCTCGCACCGAAAATGTGCCAAATACTGATGATGAGCTTGATGTTCTCTATAAAGTGAAAGAACGTAATACGGGTAGCATTAACTTTGGTATTGGTTATGGTACAGAAAGTGGTTTAAGTTATCAGGCAAGCATTAAGCAAGATAATTTCTTAGGAATGGGATCGTCAATTAGTTTCGGTGGTTCGCGTAATGATTACAGTACCAGTGTTAATTTAGGTTACACAGAACCTTACTTCACAAAAGACGGTGTGAGCCTTGGTGGAAATGTATTCTTTGAAAAATACGATAACTCGAAAAATGACACTTCCGCATCTTACAGCCGTACGACTTATGGGGTGAATGGAACGCTAGGCTTCCCAGTGAATGAGAATAACTCATACTATGTTGGGCTAGGCTATGTGTATAATAAATTAAAAGATGTACGTCCTGAATATAACCGTAATATCTATCGTGAATCAATGAATGTAAGTGATTGGACATTCAAATCCCACGATTTCGAGTTCTCTATGGGTTGGAACTATAATAATCTTAACCGTGGTTATTTCCCAACTTCAGGAATGAGAGCCTCAATTGGTGGGAAAGTGACTATTCCGGGTTCAGATAATAAATATTACAAACTGTCAGCAGATGTACAAGGATTCTATCCGTTAGACCGCGATCATAGTTGGGTTATTTCAGCAAGAGCTTCAGCAGCTTATGCAAATGGTTTTGGAGGCAAGCGTTTACCGTTCTATCAAACTTATAGTGCAGGTGGTATAGGAAGTTTACGTGGTTTTGCTTATGGTGCAGTTGGACCACAAGCAATTTATCAACGTAATGATTGTCAAAACCCTGATAAATATTGTTATGTAAATGGTGATATTGTAGGAGGAAATGCGATGGTAACCACAAGCGCTGAATTAATTGTGCCAACGCCATTTGTTGCAGACAAAAATCAACGTTCAGTAAGAACTTCTCTTTTTGTTGATGCAGCAAGTGTATGGAATACAAAATGGAAAACAGACGGAAAATCACGCTTCACGAATTTGCCTGATTACGGTGATCCGAGCCGTATTCGCTCATCAGCTGGTGTTGCTTTCCAATGGCAATCTCCGATTGGGCCTTTGGTGTTCTCTTATGCCAAACCAATCAAAAAATATAAAGGCGATGAAATTGAACAATTCCAATTTAGTATCGGTGGAACATTCTAATTGGAACTTCTTCCATTCTTCTTAGTCTAAGTGAAGGCTTGGAAAGCTAATGGGAGTTTGCTTCCATTGGTATTGAATTTAAAAATTGATTTATTTTAAGGAAACTCAAAAATGAAAAAAGCTGTAAAATTAACCGCACTTTCTTTAGCGTTAGCATTAGGTTCATCAGTTGCAATGGCTGAAGATAATATTGCATTTGTAAATGTAGATTATTTATTTGCACATCACCCTGCGCGTCAAGTTGAATTTAAAAAATTAGATGATCAATTCAAAGCACCATCTGAAAAATTACAGGCAGCAGATAAAGCATTGCAAGATAAAAAAGCTGCATTTGAGAAAGAAATTGATGGTAAAGTGAAAGCATTAGATAAAGATGCACCGAAGTTACGTCAAGCTGACATCAAAAAACGTCAAGATGAAATTGCAAAATTAGCGCAAAAACGTGATGAAGAATTTAAAAAATTAGTGCAAGAACACCAAGAAAATATTGCTAAATTCCGCGAAGAAACACAAAAAGCAGAAATGGAAGTTGAGCGTAAATTATTAACTGACATTCAAACTGCGACTACAACAGTGGCAAAAGCGAAGAATTACAGCGCAGTGCTTGATGAGAAAGTTGCAGTTTATGCCGCTGATGGTAAAAACATTACAGAAGAAGTATTAAAAGCAATTCCAGCTCCAGCACAGGCTAAATAATGCAAAAGTCTTATTCTCTTAAAGAATTAGCACAACAAATTGGCGCTACCATTCGTGGTAACGCCAATGTGCTTATTGATAGTATCGCCCCGCTCGACAAAGCACAGTCAAACCAGCTCACCTTTATTTCAAACATTAAATTCCGTGATTTACTTGCACAATCCCAAGCAGGGATTTTAGTGGTAAGCGAAAATGATGTGGAATTTTGTTCGCCTGAAAGCAACTTGCTTATTGTCAAAGATCCTTATGTGGCTTACGCCGTGCTAGCGCAATATATGGATTCTACACCAAAAGCGGCAGCAGGCATTGCACCAAGTGCGGTGATTTCTGCCTCTGCAAAATTAGGCGAAAATGTGTCTATTGGCGCAAATGCAGTGATTGAAGATGAGGTTGAACTTGGCGATAACGTGATTATTGGCGCAGGTTGTTTCATCGGCAAAGGCGCAAAAATTGGCGCCAATACTCAGCTTTGGGCAAATGTAAACATTTATCACCAAGTGCAAATTGGTGAACATTGCTTAATCCAATCTGGCGCTGTGATTGGTAGTGATGGTTTTGGTTATGCCAATGATAAAGGACGTTGGATCAAGATCCCACAAACAGGCACAGTGATTATCGGCAATCACGTTGAAATCGGGGCTTGCACCTGTATTGACCGCGGTGCGTTAGACGCAACGGTGATTGAAGATAATGTCATCATCGACAACCTTTGCCAAATTGCCCATAACGTGCATATCGGTAAAGGTACAGCAGTCGCTGGCGGCGTGATTATGGCAGGTAGCCTGAAAGTAGGGCGTTATTGTCTAATCGGTGGCGCAAGCGTGATCAATGGTCATATGGAAATTGCCGACAAAGTTACCGTTACAGGAATGGGAATGGTAATGCGACCAATCACTGAACCAGGCGTGTATTCTTCTGGTATTCCATTGCAGCCAAATAAAGAATGGCGCAAAACCGCCGCCCTGACTTTAGACATTGACAAAATGAATAAACGTCTAAAAGCAGTAGAAAAAAAGCTCAATAATGCTTAATTCCTTTCTCAAACGTGCCACTTTATGTGGTGCGTTTTGTATTAAATGATGAAATACCGTATAATTTGCATCAATTTTATTTTCTATTATTTTCAAATTAAAAAGGTACTATTGTGACAACAGAACAAACCGCAAAAGTCATTGAAGCAAAAGAAATTATGACCTTACTTCCGCACCGCTATCCCTTTTTATTAGTGGATCGTGTTACTGATTTTGAAGAAGGGAAATGGTTAAAAGCGATCAAAAACATCAGTGTTAATGAGCCTTGTTTCACTGGGCATTTCCCAGGTGAACCGATTTTACCGGGTGTGTTAATTTTAGAGGCACTCGCCCAATCAATGGGGATTTTGGCGTTTAAAACTCACGAATTACAAGGTGGCGAATTATTTTATTTTGCGGGAATTGATGACGCACGTTTCAAACGCCCAGTATTACCAGGGGATCAAATGGAGCTTTATGTTGAAGTCATCAAAGAACGCCGTGGTATTACCGCATTCACCGGCATCGCAACAGTCAATGGCGAAGTGGCTTGCGAAGCGAAACTAATGTGCGCACGTAGATAAACATTCATTACAAAAACAAGAGGTCAATATGATCCATTCAAGTGCAAAAATTCACCCTACAGCCATTGTAGAAGAAGGGGCAAAAATTGGCGAAAACGTGGTGATTGGCCCGTTTTGTATTATTGGTTCTGATGTAGAAATTGGCAAAGGCACCGTGTTGCACTCGCATATCGTGGTTAATGGCGTGACCAAAATTGGCGAAGACAATGAAATTTTCCAATTCGCCAGTATTGGTGAGAAAAACCAAGATCTGAAGTACCAAAATGAGCCAACGAAAACCATTATTGGCAACCGTAACCGTATTCGTGAAAGTGTAACGATTCACCGTGGCACGGTGCAAGGTGGTGGCGTAACGCGCGTGGGTGATGATAATTTATTTATGATCAACGCCCATATTGCGCACGATTGTAAAATCAAAAATCGCTGTATTCTTGCCAATAACGCTACTCTGGCAGGACACGTTGAGCTAGATGATTTCGTGATTGTGGGCGGAATGTCGGCCATTCACCAATTTGTTATTGTGGGCGCACACGTTATGCTTGGCGGTGGTTCAATGGTCAGCCAAGATGTTCCGCCTTATGTAATGGCGCAAGGCAACCACGCACAACCATTCGGTGTAAACATTGAAGGCTTAAAACGTCGCGGTTTTGATAAGCCAACATTGCACGCCATTCGTAATGTGTACAAATTGATTTATCGCAGCGGAAAAACCTTAGAAGAAGTGATGCCAGAAATTGAGCATTATGCGAAAACGGAAAGTGCGATTAGCTTTTTCCTTGATTTCTTCAAGCGTTCAAAACGTGGCATTATTCGCTAATTCAATGAACAACCGCGTATAAAAAAGTTAAAAATTTTCACCGCACTTTGCTTATTGCTTAACGCTCGCAATATAAAGTGCGGTTGTTTTTTATGAGAAATTTGTTTATGGAACAAGCAAAAGCATTTCCAACAATCGGTATTGTCGCAGGTGAAGTTTCTGGGGATATTTTAGGCGCAGGGCTAATGCGCAGCCTGAAAATCCGTTATCCTAACGCTCGTTTTATCGGCATTGCTGGTAAACAAATGTTGGCGGAAGGTTGCGAAACCTTGGTGGATATGGAAGAAATTGCCGTAATGGGCTTAGCAGAAGTGGTAAAACATTTGCCCCGCTTGCTGAAAATTCGTCGCCAAGTTATCGACAAAATGTTGCAAGAAAAGCCCGATGTATTTATCGGCATCGATGCACCCGATTTCAATCTTGACATTGAACTTAAACTCAAACAACAAGGCATCAAAACCATTCATTACGTCAGCCCATCGGTGTGGGCGTGGCGACAAAATCGCATTCACAAAATTGCACGCACCACCAACCTTGTTCTCGCATTTTTACCTTTTGAAAAAGCCTTTTACGATCGTTTCAACGTGCCTTGCCGTTTTATCGGACACACAATGGCAGACGCCATTCCGTTAAAACCTGATCGCCTTGCCGCTTGTCAAATGCTTAATATTGATCCACGACAACGCTATTTAGCGATGCTGGTTGGCAGCCGTGGCTCAGAAGTGGAATTCCTTGCCGAACCTTTCTTGCAAACTGCATTATTGCTGAAGGAACAGTATCCAGATGTGCAATTTCTCGTGCCTTTGGTGAATGAAAAACGCCGCCAACAATTTGAACAAATCAAAGCGAAGATTGCTCCTGATTTAGAAATGATCTTGCTTGATGGCCAAGCACGCTCCGCAATGATCGCCGCTCAAGCCACCTTGCTGGCTTCAGGCACAGCAGCATTAGAATGTATGCTATGCAAATCGCCAATGGTCGTGGGCTACAAAATGAAGCCATTCACTTATTTCCTAGCCAAACGCTTGGTGAAAACCCCTTATATTTCATTACCGAATTTACTGGCGAATGAAATGCTCGTGCCAGAAATGATCCAGCAAGATTGCACCGCAGAAAAATTAGTAGAAAAGCTCGCCCCTTATTTTTCTACAGAAGAAAGTGCGGTGCAAAATCGCCATAGTTTAGTGCAACACTTTATTGATCTGCATAAAATGATCCAATGCGATGCGGACAAACAAGCCGCCGAAGCGGTGATTGAATTATTGCAAGGGGAAAAACAATGAGCGAATTTGTCTATCCTGATTATGAACTGGTCGCAGGCGTTGATGAAGTAGGACGCGGGCCTTTAGTGGGCGCAGTGGTAACCGCCGCAGTGATTTTAGATCCGAACAATCCCATTGAAGGCTTAACCGACAGCAAAAAGCTCTCGCACAAAAAACGCCTTGCCTTAGCCGAAGAAATTAAACAAAAAGCCAAAACTTGGGCGCTAGGGCGCGCTGAACCCGAAGAAATTGACGAACTCAATATTTTGCACGCTACAATGCTAGCGATGCAACGCGCAGTCAATCAGCTTAAAATCACACCGCACTTTGTGCTAGTGGACGGCAACCGCATCCCCCCATTGCCAATGCCCGCCCAAGCGGTGGTGAAAGGGGACAACCTAGTGGCAGAAATCAGCGCCGCCTCCATTCTTGCCAAAGTCGCCCGCGATTTAGAAATGGAAGAACTGGATAAACGCTATCCCCAATACGCCTTCGCCCAACACAAAGGCTACCCAACAAAATTACATTTAGAAAAACTGGCAGAACACGGCCCCTTACCCCAACACCGCCGAAGTTTTTCCCCAGTAAAAAAACTGATTACAGAATAAAGTGCGGTCATTTTTTCCAAAAAATTTAGAAAAATCGCACCGCACTTCTATTTTTAAACTATTTATAAGGGCAACTAGACAAGTTTTTCCCGTCCAAATTGCCCGAATGAAGAAAGAATTTTTAGAAAAGTAACGCCTGAACGCAGCGTAGCGAGTATGGGCTTACTTTTCGTAAAGAAAATTTTATTGTAATGAGGAAAAGCAATGCTCGCAAAATTTCTTACTTCCAGACAAGGCGTTTTGCCGCAGACAGTACGCTAGTACGGCAAGGCAAAACAACGCCGTATGGAAGTAAAAGAAATTTAGCGATAGTAGGGGAATATTTTCTTTGCTTACGTTCCTTTTGGGAACGCAAAAGAAAGTAAGTCGCTCAACGAGCGAAACCCGTTATATCAACAAAGAAAACCGTAATCAACCAAATAATAAACAAAACGACCAAAACCTTAACCACGGAGACCCTAATGCCCACAATCACCAATATGCCCCTTGTTAGCGTTGTGATTTTTCTTGCCATCGCTGTACTCTTGTTTATCCACAACAAAATCCGAATGGACGTTATCGCCCTATTGGTAATGCTTGCTTTTTGTGTGAGTGGCATTTTGAGCGTGCAGGAAGTTTTTGCCGGATTTAGTGATCCGAATATTATTTTGATTGCCTTGCTGTTTATTGTCGGGGAAGCCTTGGTGCGCACTGGCGTAGCCTATCAAGTGAGTGAATGGCTGATGAAAGCAGCGAAAAATAGCGAAACCCGTGTGTTGATTTTAGTGATGTTAGCGGTAGCAGGGTTGGGATCCTTTATGAGTTCCGTGGGGATTGTGGCGATTTTTATCCCTGTGGTATTGGTGATTTGTCGCCAAATGGACATTTCGCCAAGACGCCTGATGATGCCATTGAGTATGGCTGGGTTAATCAGCGGTATGATGACCTTAATCGCCACCGCCCCAAATTTGGTGATTAACGCAGAATTAATCCATCTCACCAAGCAGCGTTTTGATTTCTTTTCTTTCACGCCTATTGGCATTGTGATTTTGTTGCTTGGTATTGTGTATATGTTGGTGGCTCGCCGCTGGTTGGGGCAAGCGGAAAATGAAGAAAGCGAGAGCGTGAATCGTCATTCCATTCAAGATCTGATTGAAGATTATCAATTGCAAGCACGCACCAAACGTTTTGTAGTGCGAGCAGGATCGGATTTTATCGGGCAGCCCTTAGAAGCCTTGCATCTGCGATCTAATTATGCCTTGAACGTGCTGGCGATTGAGCGTTGGAAGCGTTTTCGTCCAAGATTTCTAGCGGATTCCTTAGGGAAAATCGAAATTCGTGAAAAAGATATTTTGCTGATTGATTGTGCTGATCCTGAGCTAGATATTAATGAATTTTGCCAACAACATCAGCTTGAGCCAACAGAGTTGCGCCCTTACCACTTTGAACAACAAGCCAAGTTTATGGGAATGGTGGAAATCACGCCAATTCCTGAAGGGGATTATCTCGGCAAGACGGTAGCAGAAATTGGTTTTCGTTCACGTTTTGGTTTAAATGTGGTGGGAATTAAACGCAATAATGAGATTTTGACAGGCAGTTTGATTGAGCTGCCATTAAAGATCGGCGATTTGCTGCTGGTGGTGGGATCGTGGAAATTGATCCAAGCAATGCGTAATAAAACAAAAGCCTTTTTCGTACTCGATTATCCTGCGGAAATTGAACGCGCCGCCCCTGCGCAAAGCCAAGCGCCTTATGCCATTTTATCCATTGTAACGATGGTGGCATTAATGGTAACAGGCGTTGTGCCGAATGTGGTTGCCGCACTCATCGCCTGTTTAATGTTAGCCAAATTCCGCTGTGTAGATGCCAAAAGTGCTTATGCCTCTATCCACTGGTCGAGCTTGATTTTAATTGTGGGAATGATGCCATTTTCCACCGCACTACAAAAAACAGGCGGGATTAATTTAATCGTAGAATTTATGATTAACACCGTAGGGGGAATGGGTAAACATTGGATTTTAATCAGCTTGTTTACCCTGACTGCGGTGATTGGTCTGTTTATTTCTAACACCGCCACTGCGATTTTAATGGCGCCGATAGCCATCACAATGGCGCAGCATTTACAGCTTTCCCCCTTGCCTTTCGCAATGACGGTGGCGATCGCTTCCTCTGCCGCCTTTATGACCCCGATTTCTTCGCCCGTAAACACAATGGTGCTGGGCGCAGGGAATTATAAATTTGGTGATTTTGTTAAAATTGGTGTACCTTTTACTTTGCTAGTTATGTTGGCAACGGTGTTTCTTGTTCCAGTATTATTTCCGTTTAAATAAGGATAAATAATGAGCATTTACGATTTAAAACCGAAGTTTCAAAATTTACTGCGTCCAACGGTGGTGAAGTTAGAACGCAAAGGCGTTACGGCGAACCAAGTTACACTTGCCGCTTGTGGGATTTCAGTCATTTTAGGCTTATTTTTGACCGCACTTTCTGCTGTGCATTGGCTGTTTATTTTAATTCCTATTTGGCTTTTTGTGCGAATGGCACTCAATGCCATTGACGGAATGTTAGCGCGAGAATTTCAGCAAAAATCGCGTTTAGGCGGTTATCTTAATGAAATTACCGATGTGGTTTCTGATGCGGCGTTGTATCTGCCTTTTGCTTTTATCGCCCCTTTTGATCCCCTTGTTATCGGGCTGATTATTTGGCTCGCCGCCTTAACAGAATTTTGTGGTGTGTTAGGGCAAGTGCAAGGGCAAACACGCCGTTATGACGGGCCTTTGGGAAAAAGTGATCGTGCCTTTTTATTTGGCTTATTAGGATTGATTTATACCTTTATGCCGATTTTACCAACGTGGTTTTACGCGCTCGCTTGGCTTGTCGTCGCGTTGTTAATTTTAACTTGCGTGAAACGCGTGAAGTCAGGGTTGGTGGAAAGCAAGGCTTTAGATCAGAATGTTGAAAATCACGCAGAAAACCGCACAGACAATGAAAGTGCGGTGCAATTTTCCGCAGAAAATGCTACGCAACAAAAATCAGAGGAGAATGAAAATGCTCGCTAAACTGGTTGATTTTCTTTTATGTCGTTTTACCTCTTTTATTACAGGTGTTCGTCCTGCAAAGAATATCGCCCTGCTTTCGGCAGATAAGCCAAGGCTTTATTACGCCAATCACAACAGCCACGGAGATTTTATTTTATTCTGGGTGTCTTTGCCTTATGAAGTGCGCAAGAAAACCCGTCCTGTGGCTGGTGCGGATTATTGGACGAAAGGCAAAATTCGCCGTTTCCTTGCGGAGAAGGTGTTTAATATGCTGTTGATCGAGCGCGGCGGCAATGATCCTAAAGCCGTAACAGAACAAATTAGCCAAGCGCTGCAAGAAAATTCGTTGATTATTTTTCCCGAAGGCACAAGAAAAACCAATGATGATCTTGCCCTTCAGCCTTTTAAAAGTGGTTTATATTATTTAGCCAAAGCCAATCCCAATGTGGATCTTGTGCCAGTTTGGATCAGCAATACCCATAATTTATTGCCGAAAGGCTTTATTCTGCCAATTCCTTTGCTGTGTGATCTATATTTGGGCGAGCCGATTCATTGGCAGCCGCAAGAAGATAAAACGCAATTTCTAGCGCAAGCAGAGCAGGCCTTGCTTAGCCTTAACCCGAAACATCAAGGAGCATAAAATGGAAATGTGGAATTTATTTTGGGGGTTAATTTGCACCTTGCTATTGGCATCGGGCATTGGTTATGCGCTGAAATGGAAAGTAGGTTTTTCCACGCCCCATTCGGTGATAGACAACCTAAACGCACGCATTAATGCGTGGTGGGTGATGATTTTAATTATCTTCGCCGCCGCTTATCTCGGTTTTTATGGCGTATTGGGCTTATTTTTTATCGTTTCTTTTATGGCGTTACGGGAATTTTTATCGCTGATTGAAATTCGCCGTGGCGATCATCTTGCTTTAGTAGCCTGCTTTTATTTCATTTTGCCTTTGCAATATTACTTTGTCGCGGTGGATTGGTTTAGTATGTTCAGTATTTTTATTCCTGTTTATGCGTTCCTATTTTTACCGATTTTATCCGCGTTACTAGGCGACACGGCACATTTTTTAGATCGTTCAAGCAAAGTGCAATGGGCGGTGATGATTTCTGTGTTCTGCATTTCGCATATTCCTGCCATTCTCACCCTAAATATTGCAGGATTTGAAGGCAAAAGTTTATTATTAATGATCTTTTTGATCTTGATTGTGCAAGCGAGCGATGTGTTGCAATATGTATGGGGAAAATTATTCGGTAAACATAAAATTGCACCAACCTTATCCCCGTCCAAAACCGTAGAGGGTTTTGTCGGTGGAGTATTGAGCGCTTCAGCATTGGGTGGATTGCTTTCTTGGCTAACGCCGTTTAGTGCCGTGCAAGCTACCTTAATTAGCTTGGTTATTTGTTTAATGGGCTTTTTAGGTGGTCTGGTGATGCCAGCAATGAAACGCAGTATGGGCGTGAAAGATTGGGGCAATATGATAAGTGGACACGGTGGAATGTTAGATCGTATGGATAGCCTATGCTTTGCCGCACCGATTTTCTTCCATATTGTGAGATATTATTGGATTTAATAAAAAACAGAGGAAAAAATGACCGCACTTTTAAAAATTGGCTTAGTTTCTGTATCGGATCGTGCCTCTCAAGGCGTGTATCAAGATCAAGGCATTCCCGAATTACAAAAATGGCTGGAGCAAGCCTTGGTTGATCCTTTTGCAGTGGAAAGCCGTTTAATCCCCGATGAACAGCCCATTATTGAGCAAACCCTATGCGAATTAGTGGACGTGCATCATTGCCATTTGGTGCTAACCACGGGGGGAACAGGGCCAGCCAAGCGTGATGTTACCCCTGATGCCACCTTGGCTGTGGCAGACCGAGAAATGCCGGGCTTTGGTGAACAAATGCGTCAAGTGAGTTTGCATTTTGTGCCAACGGCGATTTTATCGCGTCAAGTAGGGGTTATCCGCAAAAATAGCCTAATTTTAAACTTACCGGGGCAGCCAAAGGCCATTAAAGAAACCTTAGAGGGCGTGAAAGATGAGCAAGGCAATGTACTCGTTAAGGGCATTTTTTCTGCCGTGCCTTATTGTTTACAGCTGATTGACGGTATTTATATTGATACCAAACCAGAAGTTATCGCCAGCTTTAGGCCAAAATCTGCCAGACGTGAAAGCTAATTCCTGTGAGAAAATCAAAATGAAAAAAATTGAAGCAATTATTAAACCGTTTAAACTTGATGATGTGCGTGAAACCTTATCTGATATTGGGATCACAGGAATGACCGTAACCGAAGTGCGTGGTTTTGGACGCCAAAAAGGGCATACAGAGCTGTATCGTGGCGCAGAATATATGGTGGATTTTCTACCAAAAGTCAAAATGGAAATTGTGATCCCTGATGAGCTTGCAGAGCAATGTATTCAAGCCATTATGGAAACCGCACAAACAGGCAAAATTGGCGATGGCAAAATTTTTGTCTATGATGTTGAACGTGTGATCCGTATCCGCACAGGCGAAGAAAACGAGGAAGCGGTGTAATGGATAAGCGTTTGCCGATCAGCCAGTTATTAATGGCGTTGTCTGCCTTAGTGATAATTCTGGCTGGCGTGAAATTGGCAGGGGAAATTGTCGTGCCATTTTTACTTTCCCTGTTTATCGCCATTATTTGCTCGCCTGTTGTGAAGTTTATGACGGCACGCAAAGTGCCGCATTGGTTGGCGCTTACTTTACTGTTTTTGATGATTTTGACGGTGTTTTTCTTTCTTGTCAGCCTTATCAACAGCACTGCGCGAGAGTTCAGCCAATCGATCCCGCAATATCGCTTATTGCTTTCACAGCGCCTTAATGATCTCGCGATAATCACGCAGGGCTTGCATTTGCCCGTTGCTGATTTACGACAACAAATTATGGATCATTTTGATCCCGCAATGATAATGAATTTCGCCAGCGGATTTTTACTTAGTTTCTCTGGCGTGGTAACTAACGTCTTTGTGCTGTTTTTAGTGGTTTTATTTATGCTATTAGAAGCGCCCACCGCCAAACATAAATTTGCCGTGGCGTTCAGCAAGCCGAACCAAGTGGCGCAATATGAAGGCTACATTGATCGCATTCTCAAAGGTGTAATGGATTATCTTGGCGTGAAAACCTTCACCAGTTTTTTAACTGGTTTAGGCGTATTTATTTTGCTGAAAATTTTTGGCGTGCAATATGCCATTTTATGGGCAACGCTCAGTTTTCTACTCAATTATGTCCCGAATATCGGCTCAATTATCGCCGCCATTCCCATTATCGTGCAAGCCTTATTGCTTAATGGCTTTTTCACTGGCATAGGCGTTACTATTGGCGTTATTAGCCTAAATATGATCATCGGCAACGTACTAGAACCTAAAATGATGGGGAAAACTCTTGGACTTTCCACTCTTGTGGTGTTTCTCTCCCTTTTATTCTGGGGCTGGCTACTCGGCTCAGTCGGAATGTTCCTTTCCGTCCCCCTCACAATGGTGCTAAAAATCGCCCTCGAAGCCAGTCCAGATACGGTGAAATATGCTGCGTTGCTGGGTGAAACTCAACTGGCTAAAGAGCAAGATTAATGTAAAACGAAAAATAAATAGGCGAATATTGCGTTCGCCTATTTATTGTGCTGTTTTATGTTCGCTAATTATCAGTAAAAAATTCCCAAAAATCCCACCGCACTTTGTTTTTGAGATTTTATTGTTTTCTCTAAAATTTTTGCGATCGCTATCGCAAAGAAAGTGCGGTGGTTTTTCTTTTATTTTTCTTTTGGCTAAAATAGCGTTCAGGTTAGGCTGAAATTGCTAGATTAATCAAATAGAACTCTGTACAATCGCAACTCATTTTTTAAGCGGTAGAAACTTTCTTAATTTATAGCGGGTAAACTTAGCCTGAAAAAGCGAAAAAGTTTAGCTATATCAATGCCGTAATGTGTAATAACGAGGCTTTATGTTAGAACAGAATACAACTCAACAAGAAGGCTGCCAGCCTTCAGCAGAACCTAAGAAAAAAATCAATTTAATGAATTTAACACGTCAGCAAATGCGTGAATTTTTTCAAGAATTAGGGGAAAAACCGTTTCGTGCGGATCAATTAGTCAAATGGATTTACCATTTTGGTGAAGACAATTTTGACAATATGACCAATATTAACAAGAAGTTACGCGAAAAATTAAAAGCCGTAGCGGAAATTAAAGCGCCAGAAGTGGCGGTGGAGCAGCGCTCTGCGGACGGCACAATCAAATGGGCAATGCAGGTGGGCGATCAGCAGGTGGAAACCGTGTATATTCCTGAAGCCGATCGTGCAACTCTTTGTGTGTCTTCCCAAGTGGGCTGTGCGCTAGCTTGTACTTTTTGTTCCACCGCGCAACAAGGGTTTAACCGCAATTTAACCGTATCAGAAATTATCGGACAAGTGTGGCGAGCGTCAAAAATCATTGGTAATTTTGGTGTAACGGGTGTGCGTCCTATCACGAATGTGGTGATGATGGGAATGGGCGAGCCTTTGCTTAACGTGGCAAATGTTGTGCCAGCTATGGAAATTATGCTTGATGATTTTGCTTATGGTTTATCGAAGCGCCGTGTTACCCTTTCCACTTCAGGGGTTGTGCCTGCGTTGGATAAATTGAGCGAAATGATTGACGTGGCATTGGCGATTTCTTTACACGCACCAAATGATGAATTGCGTGATGAAATCGTACCACTTAATAAAAAATATAACATCAAAACCTTGATTGATTCTGTTAATCGTTATTTATCGGTGTCCAACGCTAATCACGGTAAAGTAACCATTGAATATGTGATGTTGGATCACGTTAATGATAGCGTAGAACACGCGCATCAGTTAGCGGAGGTGCTGAAAAATACACCTTGCAAGATCAATTTGATCCCTTGGAATCCGTTCCCTGAAGCGCCTTATGCAAAAAGTTCTAATACGCGTATTGATCGCTTCCAGAAAACGCTGATGGAGTATGGCTTTACGGTGATTGTGCGTAAAACTCGTGGTGATGATATTGATGCCGCCTGCGGACAGTTAGCCGGTGATGTGATTGACCGCACGAAACGCACCGCACAGAAAAAGCGTTTTGGCAGCCCAATTAATGCAGTGCAAGTGCAATAAGTAGAAATTATTAACAAAGGAGAGAGAAAAATGAAAATGCATCAATGTTATCTAGTTATGCTTTTTTCTCTCTTGCTTTGCGCTTGCGCTTCACCACAAACAAGCAAAGAAGATTTTGACAAGCAACAAGCCGCGAAAGCCAGAGTGGAGCTGGGCATTGGCTATTTAGAACAGCGAGAGCTTAGTTTAGCCAAACAAAATTTGGATAAAGCGTTGGCTTATGCGCCTAATTATTATTTAGTGCATTCTGCATTGGCTTATTTTTATCAATTACAAGGCGATAATGGGCGTGCAGAAAACGCCTATTTAACCGCGTTAAAATTAGATGATAAACAAGGTAACGTGTTCAATAATTACGCCGTGTTTTTATGCAAACAAGGCCGTTTTACACAAGCCTATCAGCAATTTCAACAAGCCTTAAATTCACCCAATTATTATCAACAAACGGATACTTACGAAAATCTCGCCCTTTGCGCTTTAGCAGAAAAAAATACCGCACTTTATCAACAGTATCGGGAATTGCTAGAAAAAGCAGTACCAGCCCGTGCCAAATTGCTGCCTTCAATTGTGGGTCAACAATAAATTTCTCTTAGGTTTTTGGGAAAATTAAAGCCATTTTTCATTACCGATTTGCATCACCCGATTTTCTTTCTTAATTCGTAAGAAATTCATTGATTAATGGTTGCAAAACAGGAATGACAACTTTAAACTTTACCTTTTGAATTTTAACGCTGAGTGCCTTGATTTTCGCATTTTGTTAATGTGTCGCGCTGAGTGAAATCCTACAATTAAATTTTAAGAGAATTCCTTATGGCAACCTCAAATGAGAACCAAGAAACCATTCAACAAAGTTTAGGCGAACATTTTCGCCAAGCGCGAGAAGCATTAAATTTATCGTTAGAGGATGTTTCTAAACAGCTTAATTTACGTCCTTCAATTTTAGAACGTTTGGAAAATAATGAGTTTACTCATAGCTCTATTTCAGCAACTTACATCAAAGGCTATATCCGCAATTACGCAAAATATTTGCGTTTACCAGAAAGTCTTTGGACGTCCGTAGTAAATTCCCTTGAGGAAACAACGAAAAATGATTTAACTCGTGGCGTGCGCGCGACTCAAGCTGTGAATGAATATTCTTCACATAACCGTTGGATCGGTTGGGTATCGGCGGTTGTGGTTATTGCGTTATTAGCTGTAACGGCACTTTGGTGGTGGGAAAACTATCAAAAATCCAATGCAGAACGTGATGATTTAGTGCAAAACTATGTGGAAACACAGCACACGCAAAATAATTCAACTTCACAAGAAAACCTGATTGTGCCTACACCTAAGCCGATCGAAGTAGAAAAAACAGCACAAAATCCTACCGCACTTTCTCAACCTGTTGCGGTAGAACAAATTACGCCAGTGGAAGAAAATAACACAAGTGCAAAAACGAGTGTAGAAAATGCGCAGCCGCAGATGGCAGCAGCTCAATCAGTGAATGTTGAAAATACTGATCGTCAAGCGGCGCAATCTGAAACTTCAGCACAGCTATTACAATCAGAGATGAATAAAATTAATGCGGGTGAAAATCTCAGTACAATGGAAAGTGCGGTGGAAAATTCTGAAATTTCTACGCCAGCAATGAATAGTGTACTGCGTATTGAAATTACTGGTGCGAGCTGCTGGGTTCGTGTACGTGATGCAAATCGTAAAGTGTTAGCGGAAAAACTTTATAAACAAGGTGAAGTACTTAATTTTAACCAACAAACTACTTATGATTTGACTATTGGCGCACCGGGTAGCGTAAAAATTACCTATAAAGGTGAGGCTTATCCGCTTAAAGTTGATGGCCGTGTCGCTAAATTCAAATTGCAATAAGCAAAGAGATCATAATGTCGTCATTTAAACCGAATATTAAACGTCGTGAATCGACAAAAATTTATGTGGGCAATGTTCCCGTAGGGGGCGATGCACCTATTGCCGTGCAATCTATGACTAACACACGCACCACGGACGTAGAAGCCACAGTGGCACAAATTAAAGCCCTTGAACGTGTTGGGGCGGATATTGTGCGGGTTTCTGTACCTACAATGGATGCAGCAGAAGCGTTTAAATTAATCAAGCAACAAGTGAATGTGCCATTAGTGGCGGATATTCATTTTGATTATCGTATTGCTTTGAAAGTGGCGGAATATGGCGTGGATTGTTTGCGTATTAACCCCGGTAATATTGGGCGTGAAGATCGCATTCGTGCCGTGGTGGATTGTGCCAAAGATAAGAATATTCCTATTCGTATTGGGGTTAATGCGGGATCATTGGAGCGTGATATTCAAGAAAAATTTGGTGAGCCAACGCCTGAAGCCTTGCTCGAAAGTGCCTTACGCCACGTTGAAATTTTGGATCGGCTTAATTTCGATCAGTTTAAAGTGAGCGTGAAAGCCTCAGATGTGTTTCTTGCGGTAGAAAGTTACCGTTTATTGGCAAAAGCGATCAAACAGCCGTTGCATTTAGGCATTACCGAAGCTGGTGGTGCAAGAGCGGGGGCGGTGAAATCTGCAGTGGGGCTTGGAATGTTGCTCGCTGAAGGAATTGGCGACACCTTACGCGTTTCTTTAGCCGCTGATCCTGTAGAAGAAATTAAAGTGGGCTTTGATATTTTGAAATCCTTGCGTATCCGCTCTCGTGGAATTAATTTCATCGCTTGCCCAACCTGTTCTCGTCAAGAATTTGATGTGATCGGCACAGTGAACGCCCTTGAACAACGCCTTGAAGATATTATCACCCCAATGGACGTTTCCATTATTGGCTGTGTGGTGAATGGGCCGGGCGAAGCACTGGTATCAGATCTTGGTGTTACGGGTGGCAACAAGAAAAGCGGTTATTATGTTGATGGCGAACGCCAAAAAGAACGTTTTGATAATGAAGATCTAATCAATCAATTAGAAGCAAAGATTCGTGCTAAAGTGGCACAACAAGATCCAAAAAATCGAATTATTTAAGGAAAATATTGTGGCGAAAACAATTCAAGCAATTCGTGGAATGAATGATTGTTCCCCAACGGAAAGCCCGTTGTGGCAATGGGTGGAAAGCAAGGTTCGTAATGTTTTACAAAGTTATGGTTATTCTGAAGTACGTATGCCGATTGTGGAAAGCACCCCGCTTTTTGCGCGTGCTATCGGTGAAGTTACCGATGTGGTTTCTAAAGAAATGTACACCTTTTGGGATAATGATGAACAGCTTACCCTCCGCCCTGAAGGAACAGCGGGCTGTGTGCGTGCGGCGATTGAACACGGCTGGATCTATAATAATGAGCAACGTTTGTGGTATCTCGGGCCAATGTTCCGCCACGAACGTCCGCAGAAAGGCCGTTATCGTCAATTCCATCAAGCAGGTGTGGAAGTGTTTGGGATCGCCAATCCAGAAATTGATGCGGAACTCATTTTATTAACGGCTCGCTTGTGGAAAGAACTTGGTATCGATCAACACGTTAGCTTACAACTCAATTCTATCGGCTCTTTAGAAGCACGCAAAAATTATCGCTCTGCGTTGGTTGAATTTTTACAGCAGCACATTGATTTGCTTAGTGAAGAAGAAAAAGAACGCTTAGAAAAAAATCCATTACGGATTTTAGACAGCAAAAATCAAGCCCTGCAACAAGTGCTAAACGACGCGCCTAAATTATTAGATTACCTTGATGAAGAAAGTCGCGAGCATCTCGCTCAGCTATGTGCCTTGCTTGATGCAATGGGGATTGCTTATGAGGTGAATCCAAAATTAGTGCGTGGTTTGGATTATTACAACAAAACTGTGTTTGAATGGGTAACCAGCGCACTTGGCGCGCAAGGTACAGTGTGTGGTGGAGGCCGTTATGATGGCTTAGTCGAACAGCTTGGTGGACACGCCACCACAGGCGTGGGCTTTGCAATGGGCTTAGAGCGTTTAGTATTATTGGTGCAAGAAGTGAATCAGCATATTGATCTACCAAATGCAGTGGATATTTATGTGGTTCATACGGGAGAAGGCACGACCTTGCCGGCTTTCCAATTGTCTGAAAAACTTCGCACAAATTTACCGCACTTACGCACAATGACCCATTGTAGCGGTGGAAATTTCAAGAAACAGTTTAAGCGCGCAGATAAAGTGGGCGCCAAATTTGCCCTTGTTATTGGTGAAAGTGAAGCACAAAATCAGCAAGTGGTGGTCAAAGATTTGCTTGGTGGCGAACAGCAAGTTTTAGCGCAAGCTGATGTGGTAGATTTTTTTAAAAATATATTTGAATAAGGAAAAACTATGGCTTATACCATTGAAGAAGAACAAGAACTGAATGAACTGAAAACGTGGTGGAAAGAAAATGGCAAATTAGTTGTCGCGATTTTCGTGCTAACCCTTGCAGGCGTTTTTGGTTGGCGTTATTGGCAATCTCATCAAATTGCGCAAAATCAACAACGTTCAGCACAATATGAACAGCTTGTGAGCCAATTTCAGGCGGATAAAGCAAACGTGGGAAGTGTAGAACAATTCGCACAAAGCAATGATAAAACCGCTTATGCTGTGTTTGCCTTATTAGATGCTGCAAGTATTTCTGTGCAAAAACAAGAGTTTGCTCAAGCAGAAAATCTACTTAAACAAGCCTTAACTAATGCAGATGATGATATTTTGCGCTCAGTAAGTGCGTTACGTTTAGCGGAAGTACAGTTCCAACAGCAGCAATTTGATAATGCTTTGGCTTCTTTACAACAAGTAAAAGGTGAGGCGTGGAATAGTGCCTCGCTGTTATTAAAAGGCGATATTCAACTGGCCAAAGGGGATAAAGAAAGTGCCAAAGCCAGTTTTGAGCAAGGGCTAAAAACAGCAAGTCCGATTGAGGCTGATCTAATTCAAGTGCGGTTAAATAATTTATAATTTTTTTAAAGGCTTGCAAGTGCAAGCCTTGTTTATAACTAAATTTGGTCAGCTATGAATAGTGTATGTAGTCAAAGCAGCGGAATAGCGAAAATATTCTCTATATCTCTCGTGATATAACAGATAAGTCCCGTTATTGTTAGGCTGTTAGTATTTAAGCTATTCTTTAGCTGTATGTAATGCTCTATAGAATTATGTGGAAATTGAAAATCCACATGTGTTACATGTGGATTGTTGGCTTTATACCATAGACAAAAGGAAAGAAAGCAGCAATACAAGTTTAATTGCTTTGCGTCTATTCTTCCATATATCCCAGACTGCGCAAGGCGCGTTCGTCATCTGCCCAGCCTGATTTCACTTTCACCCAAAGCTCCAAATGAACTTTGTTGTCAAATAAGCGTTCCATATCAGCGCGTGCTTCTGTACCGATCACTTTGATTTTTTGTCCTTTATTGCCGATAACCATTTTTTTCTGGCCATCGCGTTCAACCAAAATTAGCGCGTTGATTTCATAAGTACCGCGTTCGTTCGTTTTGAACTGTTCGATTTCAACAGTTACGGAATAAGGCAGCTCTTCGCCCATAAAACGCATTAATTTTTCCCGAATGATTTCAGATGCCATAAAGTGCTGTGAACGGTCGGTAACGTAATCTTCAGGGAAATGATGTACGCCCTCACGCAAGGATTCACACACGATTTTTTCCAGTTCTTGCACGTTGTTGCCACGTTGTGCCGAGATTGGAATAATGGCTTTAAAATCAAATTTTTGGCTGATTTCGGTGATAAATGGCAGTAAATCCTCTTTATCTTTGATATTGTCGATTTTATTTATCGCCAACACCACAGGTGCTTTAGCACGGCGCAGTTTATTTAGCACCATTTCATCATCGGCATTCCAATGCATGCTGTCCACCACGAAAATAATTAAATCCACATCGCCAATGGCACTACTTGCTGCGCGGTTCATTAAGCGGTTAATGGCGCGTTTTTCTTCAATATGCAGCCCTGGGGTGTCCACATAAATGGCTTGATAAGGGCCGTCTGTTTGAATGCCTAAAATGCGGTGGCGAGTCGTTTGTGCTTTTCTTGATGTAATGGAAATTTTTTGCCCTAAGATTTTGTTTAATAAGGTAGATTTCCCCACATTTGGACGCCCTACGATAGCAATAAATCCGCAGTAGGTTGGCTGTTCTTGGTGATGTTCTGTTGTTTGTGTCATTTTATATCCAATATTTTTAAGATTTGTTCTGCGGCGGCTTGTTCCGCTTTACGGCGGCTTGAACCTACGCCAATAAAAGTGCGGTCAATTTTTTTGATTTTTTCCACACGACATTCTACGGTAAAGGTTTGGTTATGCGCTTCCCCTTTAATATCAATTACTTTGTAGCTCGGCAAAGGGAAATGGGACGCTTGCAAATATTCCTGTAAGCGAGTTTTGGGGTCTTTTTGGTTTTCCCCTGGTTTGATATTTTTTAGCAGATCTTGATACCATTTTCGCGTAACTTGCGTACTCGTTGGCAGATCTTGATCAAGCGAAATTGCCCCAATAATGGCTTCCACGCAATCAGCTAAAATAGATTCACGGCGAAAACCACCGCTCTTTAATTCGCCCGGCCCAAGCAGCATATATTCGCCTAGCTCAAATTCTCGCGCCAGTTGGGCAAGGGTGGGTTCGCGCACAAGGGTGGCTCGCATACGGCTGAGCTCCCCCTCGTTGCATTTTGGAAATTGCTGATACAAAGCATCTGCAATGGTGTAGTTTAAAATCGCATCGCCTAAAAATTCCAAGCGTTCATTGTGATTTTTCGCCGCACTTCGGTGCGTCAGTGCTTGCTTAAGCCAATTAATATCTTGGAATTGATAGCCAATTTTACGCTGTAAGCGTTCTAAGTTTTTTGTCATTATTCTGATTATTCGATTTTATTCAATTTTGCTAAACATTCTTTCAAAACGCAGACCTATTGGCCATTCGCCTTGTTTTTTATCCAGGCTTAGCCAAATATATTTTGCTTTGCCGACAATATTTTTCTCTGGCACAAAGCCCCAAAAACGGCTGTCTGCACTGTGATTGCGGTTATCCCCCATCACAAAATATTCCCCTTCTGGCACAACCCATTCGGTGATGTAATTTTGCTGGTTGCGATAACCTTGATACAAGTAAGTGGCATTCGGCGGTTGTGGATCCCAATGAATTTGGTGGGTTACATCGCCTGTTTCGGTTACTTTTAACGGGTGAACATTGCTATATACCGGCTTACCTTGGCGATCTTGCCCGATGATAATATTAAAATCCGCATCAGGCTGCGGTTCGCTATAAGTAAACGCTTTAGTTACGCAATTTTCCGTACATTCTTTGCCGTCTTTACCATAAGTAATCGTAATATGGCGATCCGCTTCGTTATATTCAATGCGATCCCCTGGAATGCCGATAATGCGTTTAATGTAATCCACATTTGGCTCTGGTGGCGCTTTAAATACGATAATATCGCCACGCTGTGGCTTGCCTGTTTCGATCAAGGTATTTTGAAAAACGGGATCTTTAATGCCGTAAGCATATTTTTCCACCAGTAAGAAATCGCCTACACGCAAAGTGGGTTCCATTGAGCCAGATGGAATCTGGAATGGCTCAAATAAGAAAGAACGCAAAATCAAAACAAAGGCAAGCACAGGAAAAAGTGAAGCTAAAAACTCACCGCTCTCTGAAATCGGTTCGATTTTCGCTTTTTCTTCTTCGCTTAACGATTTTCCGCTACGCTGTTCAACGCGCTGAATTTGGCGATCACGTCTAGGCTGCACTGCAAAACGATAATAAGCCCAAAGCGCGCCACAAAGTGCGGTTAATAAAATCAATAAAATGGTGAAGGTATTTGGCAAGCCTAAATGCTCCAACCATTTCCATATTCCATAGCCTGCGGCAATTAATAGAATAAAAAATATGTTTGATTTTGACATTCTCTTTCCTTGTTAATCTTTGCCAACGTGTAAAATGGCTAAAAACGCTTCTTGTGGCACTTCAACGTTACCCAAAGACTTCATTCGTTTTTTACCTTCTTTTTGTTTTTGTAACAGTTTTTTCTTACGGCTTACGTCCCCACCATAACATTTAGCGAGTACGTTTTTACGCAACTGTTTCACAGTTGAACGTGCGATAATGTGGTTACCAATGGCCGCTTGGATCGCAATATCAAATTGCTGACGTGGAATCAGCTCACGCATTTTTTCCACCAATTCACGGCCACGATAAGGGGCGTTATCTTTGTGGACAATCAACGCCAGCGCATCAACACGTTCACCGTTGATCATAATATCCACGCGCACCATATCGGAGGCTTGGAAACGTTTGAAACCATAATCCAATGAAGCATAACCGCGCGAAGTGGATTTTAAGCGATCGAAGAAATCCAGCACCACTTCACCCATTGGAATTTCATAAGTCAGCGCGACTTGGTTGCCGTGATATACCATATTGGTCTGCACGCCACGTTTTTCAACGCACAGGGTGATCACGTTACCCAAATAAGTTTGTGGCAACAGCATATTACATTCCGCAATTGGCTCACGAATTTCGCTAATATTATTCAGCGGTGGCAATTTTGACGGGCTATCCACATAGATCACTTCACCGTTCGTTTGCAACACTTCATAAACTACGGTTGGCGCGGTGGTGATTAAATCAAGATTATATTCACGCTCTAAACGCTCTTGAATAATCTCCATATGCAATAAGCCTAAGAAGCCGCAACGGAAACCAAAACCAAGTGCGGTGGAATTTTCTGGCTCATAGAATAACGACGCATCGTTTAGGCTTAATTTACCTAGCGCATCGCGGAAAGCTTCATAATCGTCTGAACTAATCGGGAATAAACCTGCATAAACCTGCGGTTTTACTTTCTTAAAACCTGGTAACGCGGTGCTTGCAGGATTATTGTGTAGGGTTAAGGTATCCCCTACTGGCGCGCCTAAAATATCTTTAATGGCACACACAACCCAGCCCACTTCGCCGCAGTTTAACACTTGGGTATCCACTTGTTTCGGGGTGAAAATCCCTAAGCGATCCACGTTGTAAGATTGCCCTGTGGACATCACTTTGATTTTATCGCCTTTGCGTAACGTACCGTTTTTAATACGCACGAGAGAAACCACGCCAAGATAGTTATCGAACCAAGAGTCAATAATCAAGGCTTGCAATGGGGCATCAGGATCGCCCTCAGGTGCGGGGATTTTTTTCACAATTTCTTCTAGCACATCTTCAATGCCCTGCCCTGTTTTAGCAGAACAACGCACGGCGTCCATCGCATCAATGCCCACAATGTCTTCAATCTCTTCCGCCACACGTTCTGGCTCAGCAGCAGGCAAGTCGATTTTGTTTAACACAGGCACCACTTCTAAATCCATTTCAATGGCGGTATAGCAATTTGCCAAGGTTTGCGCTTCAACGCCCTGCCCTGCATCTACCACAAGCAATGCCCCCTCACAAGCAGCAAGGGAACGTGAAACTTCATAAGAAAAATCCACGTGTCCTGGGGTGTCGATAAAATTCAGCTGATAGGTTTCGCCGTCTTTCGCTTTATAATTGAGCGTTACGCTTTGCGCTTTAATGGTGATCCCACGCTCACGCTCTAAATCCATTGAATCTAATACTTGTTCCGCCATTTCACGGTCGGACAGCCCACCACAGGTTTGAATTAAACGATCGGAAAGAGTTGATTTCCCGTGGTCAATATGCGCAATGATTGAAAAGTTACGAATGTTCTTCATATTTTATAAATAAACTAAACTCTAAAATTTGACTGGGCGATTGTACCTGAATATGCGTTGCTATGCTATATGAAAGGGAAAGTATTTCTGCGTTTGGAAGATTGAGTGAAGAAAACATTAATACTTTTGAGCGTTTGAATTTATTTTTTTGTTTGAAATAAAAAAAGCAAGAAATTACAAGAACTTTTATCATTCTTACCGCTCTAACAAGCACAAACTTTTTTCTTTTTTAGGAATATTATGAACTGCCTTAAAAAACGACTTGGTGCATTTTCCCCTATTTTTATTTTTTTCTGTATTAATCTCATTATTTTATCTATTAGCCGATTGTTACTTGGCATTTGGCAGGCCGATCGCATTTCTGCCGTTGATGGCTGGCTTCCTCTATTCTTACAAGGCATCAGGATTGATATAGCAAGTCTATGTTGGTTATTCGCCTTGCCCATTTTGCTCACTTGCTTTCTGGCAGGTAATGGCTCAATTGGACGGCTGGTAAATGGCTTTGTACGCGTATGGCTCGTGTTAAGTGGTGTGTTTATTATTTTTATGGAAATTGCCACACCTGCTTTTATCGAAACCTATGATTTCCGTCCAAACCGTTTGTTTGTGGAATATTTAGTCAATCCAAAAGAAGTGTTTACTATGCTCGCAAACGGCCATATTCTGGCGTTAATTTTAACTCCAATTTTGACCGCACTTTTTGCTTATGGCTTCTGGCGACTGTCTGCTAATTTATGGAAAAATGTGTCTTATCCAAAATGGTATTGGCGACCTGTGGTGTTCTTACTTGTCGGCGCACTTACCTTTATCGGCGCGAGATCAAGTTTTCAGCATCGCGGTATTAACCCAGCAATGGTGGCATTTTCTTCTGATCCCTTAGTGAATTCTTTAGTATTAAATTCTAGCTATTCCGTAATGTTTGCCATTCAGCAAATGAAAGACGAAGATCGCTCTTCTGAAATTTACGGCAAAATGCCACTAGACGAAGTGGTGGCAACCCTTAAACAGGTAAGAGGGCGACCTGCCAGTGATTATATTTCTGACAGCTTGCCAACAATGACAAAAAACGTGGCGAGCTATCAAGGCAAGCCAAAAAATTTAGTGATTATTTTGGAAGAAAGCCTTGGTGCGCAATTCGTCCAAACCCTAGGTGGCAAGCCCCTTTCTCCGCATTTTGATGAATTGGCAAAAGAAGGCTGGTTGTTTGAGAATCTTTATGCCACAGGTACACGTTCTGTGCGCGGTATTGAAGCGGTAACCGCTGGATTTACCCCAACGCCAGCCCGTTCGGTGGTGAAATTATCCGGTTCGCAAAATAATTTCTTCACCATTGCGGATTTCTTAAAACAGCAAGGCTATCAAACTTCGTTTATCTATGGCGGAGAAAAGCACTTCGACAATATGGCGAGTTTTTTCTATGGCAATGGTTTTGAAACCATTATTGATGAAAAAGATTATAAAAATCCACGCTTTACCGCCACTTGGGGTGTGAGCGATGAGGATCTTTTCGCCAAAGCCAATGAACAATTTAGCCAATGGCAAACAAGTGGAAAACCATTTTTTAGTCTGGTGTTTACTTCTAGCAATCACGATCCTTTCGAGTTTCCTGATGGCAAAATTGAACTTTATGAACAGCCTAAGCAAACCCGTAACAATGCCGCGAAATACGCCGATTATGCCTTGGGGGATTTTTTCCAATTAGCGAAAAAATCCAATTATTGGCAAGACACCGTGTTTTTAGTGATTGCCGATCACGATTCGCGCGTGAATGGCAGCACCTTAGTGCCTATCAAACATTTCCATATTCCAGCCCTGATTTTAGGGGAAGGCATTGCACCACGCCGTGATAACCGTTTAGTGAGCCAAATTGATATGCCGACCACCTTGCTTTCGTTGATTGGGGCGAGTGGCAATTATCCAATGCTCGGTTATGATTTAACCCAGCCGCAAGATCCGAATCGTGCGCTAATGCAATTCGACCGCACAATGGCTTATCGCAAAGGGGACGATGTTGCGATTTTACAGCAAAATCAACCTGTACAAGGCTTCCGTTATGATGCGCAAGTAGGAAAGCTCATTCCAGCTGAAATTCCCGAAGCAATGAAAAAAGAAGCCTTAGCTTATGCCTTGTGGGGCAGCTATGCTTATAAGCAAAAGCTGTATCGCACGATGCCAGCTACAAAATCGAAATAAAACAAAGTGCGGTACTTTTTGACGGAATTTTTTCTTTCAATATAAGAAAATCTTCCCTGCCCCTTGCTCAGTGGTTAAGTTTTGATATGATAGCCCGACTATTTTTTCATAAACCAAGAAGATAAGAGATAACAAAATGGCCGATGATAGCCAAAATACTGGCTTAGAAACAGCAAACAAAAAGAGCTTTTTACATTCTCTTTTTGGGCGATTTTTCCAAGGTGAGCTGAAAAATCGTGAGGAATTGGTGGAGGTGATCCGTGATTCCGAACAGAATGAATTAATCGATCAAGATACCCGTGAGATGATTGAAGGGGTAATGGAAATCGCTGAATTGCGCGTGCGTGATATTATGATCCCGCGCTCGCAAATTGTATTTATTGAAACAGATCAGGATCTGGATTCTTGCTTGGAAACCATTATTGAAAGCGCTCACTCACGTTTTCCTGTGATCACGGACGAAAAAGACAACATCGCCGGGATTTTACACGCCAAAGAATTGCTCAAATTTTTACGTTCTAATGCAGAAGAATTTGATTTACTTTCCCTGCTTCGCCCTGTGGTGATCGTGCCAGAAAGTAAGCGGGTGGACAGAATGTTAAAAGATTTCCGCTCTGAACGTTTTCATATGGCGATTGTGGTGGACGAATTTGGCGCAGTATCGGGCTTGGTAACCATTGAAGATATTTTGGAACAAATCGTTGGCGACATTGAAGATGAATTTGATGAAGAAGACGTGGCGGATATTCGTCAGCTTTCGCGTCATACTTACGCAGTGCGCGCATTAACAGATATTGAAGACTTCAACCAGCAATTCCATACCCATTTCGCCGATGAAGAAGTGGATACCGTGGGCGGTGTAGTAATGCAAGCCTTTGGTCATTTGCCGAAGCGAGGCGAAGAAATCACCCTTGAAAACCTGCATTTCAAAGTTACTTCCGCAGACAGTCGCCGCATTATTCAGTTGCGCGTTACCGTGCCTGATGAATGTTTGGAAGAAATGGAAACTCACGAAGAAAATAACGATAGCACTCAATGAAATCAGCATTAATTTATCTCATTGCTTTATTGTCAGGGGGATTAGGCGTTTTTGCCTTTTCTCCTTTTGATTTTTGGGGCGCGGCCTATGTTTCCCTATTGGGATTATTATGGGTGGCAAAAACAGTGAAAAAAAGCACCGCACTTTGTGGCGCATTTTTATGGGGCTTGAGCTTTTTTACTTTTGGGGTGAATTGGCTACACGTTAGTATTCACCAATTTGGTGGTTCACCTTTGTGGCTCAGCTATATTTTGGTGGTGTTGCTAGCGGCTTACCTTGCCCTGTTTCCAACGTTGTTTGCTTATTTAATTCAACGCTTTAAGGTGAATAATCTGGCACTTTATCCCGTGCTTTGGACATTCACCGAATTTTTACGCGGTTGGTTATTTACTGGCTTTCCGTGGTTGCAATTTGGCTACACACAAATCGACAGCCCATTTTCAGGGCTTGCGCCCATCTTTGGTGTGCAAGGGCTAACTTTCTTTGTAATGTGGGTAAGTGCGGTGCTTTTTTCGCTGATTTCTCACCTATTACAAAAAGATAAGAAATGGTTGGTGATCACTTCACAATCGGCGTTGTGTTTAATTGTAAGCGGTTTAGCGAGCTGGTCATCGTGCGCCAATTATACGCAAGAAAAGCCAGAAAAAGCCCTAACCATCACCCTTGTGCAAGGCAACATTGAACAAAATTTGAAGTGGGAACCTCATTATCTTGATCAAACCTTAGGGATCTATGGGCGTCTTATCGCTCAGCATTTAGGTAAAACTGATCTTATTATTTTGCCAGAAGCCGCATTGCCGACTTTAGAGAATGATATTCAGCGATTTTTACTTTCCTTGCAGCAAGCAACCAAAGATACTGGGACGCAAGTGATGATTGGCACAATTTATCAAGACTGGCAAAAAGGGAAATTATTCAATTCCATCATAAACTTAGGCGATCCTGATTTACCTTATAGCGAGCAAACTAGCAACCGCTATAACAAACATCATCTTGTGCCATTTGGTGAATATGTACCGTTGGAAAGTTTGCTGCGTCCACTAGGCTCGGTGTTTAATTTACCGATGTCAGCGTTCCAATCAGGGGAAGAAATTCAGCAACCATTTTTAGCCAAACAGCGTAAATTTACACCTGCAATTTGTTATGAAATTATTTTCGGTGCGCAAGTGCAGAAAAATCTGCACGCAGAAACGGATTTCTTACTGACCATTTCCAATGATGCGTGGTTCGGCAATAGCACCGGCCCTTGGCAGCATTTGCAAATGGCAAGAATGCGTGCGTTAGAATTAGGCAAGCCTGAAATTCGCGCCACTAACACAGGAATCACTGCCTTTATTGATGCCAAAGGTCAGGTGATCGCCCAAGCACCACAGTTCGTGGAAACCACCTTAACCCAGCGTATTGCACCAACCGTAGGCAAAACCCCTTATGCACAATTAGGTGATATTCCATTGTATTTATTATGCTTTTTGCTAGTAATATTGCGAGGTGTGAATCTCTTGTTGTGGCGAATGATGCGTAAAAGAGCGGTGTAAATTTTGCAAATTTTTTCTTTCGTAGAAGCAAGCGTGCAAATGAATTAATGCTTGCTTTCTAAACGAAAAAGCGTATTATAGCCGTCTAGACGCAAAAACATCTAAACAAATTTATTTAAGACTAAAGGAAAGCTATGTCATCTTATTTATTTACTTCTGAATCTGTGTCAGAAGGACACCCAGATAAAATTGCCGATCAGATCTCTGATGCGGTATTAGACGAAATTTTAAAACAAGATCCGAAAGCCCGTGTGGCCTGTGAAACCTATGTAAAAACAGGTATGGCCCTTGTGGGCGGCGAAATCACCACATCAGCTTGGGTGGATATTGAAAATCTTACCCGCCAAGTAATTTGTGATATTGGTTATAAACATTCTGATATGGGCTTTGATGGCCATTCTTGTGCGGTGCTAAACGCCATTGGCAAACAATCTTCCGATATTAATCAAGGTGTGGATCGTGAAAGTCCGTTAGATCAAGGGGCGGGCGACCAAGGCATTATGTTTGGTTATGCCACCAATGAAACCGAAGTGTTAATGCCTGCGGCGATTACCTATGCACACCGCTTAATGGAACGCCAAGCGCAAGTGCGTAAAGACGGCACTTTGCCTTGGTTGCGTCCAGATGCGAAAAGCCAAGTTACACTAAAATATGAAAACGACAAAATTGTTGGCATTGATGCAGTAGTGCTTTCTACCCAACACGCGGAAGAAATCAGCCAAAATGCCTTGCACGAAGCGGTAATGGAAGAAATCATCAAGCCTGTGCTGCCAAGTGAATGGCTCGGCAAATACACCAAATATTTTATTAATCCAACAGGCCGTTTTGTGATTGGTGGCCCAATGGGGGATTGCGGTTTAACAGGACGTAAAATTATCGTGGATACTTACGGCGGTGCAGCGCGCCACGGTGGTGGTGCATTCTCAGGTAAAGATCCATCAAAAGTAGATCGCTCAGCTGCTTATGCGGCACGCTATGTAGCGAAAAACATTGTTGCCGCAGGCTTAGCGGATCGTTGTGAAATTCAGCTTTCTTATGCTATCGGCGTTGCAGAGCCTACATCTATTATGGTGGAAACCTTTGGCACGGGCAAAGTGAGCAATGAGTTGTTGGTGAATTTAGTGCGTGAATTTTTTGATTTACGCCCTTACGGCTTGATCAAAATGCTTGATCTTATTCAGCCAATCTACCGCCAAACCGCCGCTTACGGCCACTTTGGACGCGAACAATTCCCTTGGGAAAAAACCGACCGCGCCGCAGAATTAAGAGCAGCAGCTGGGGTGAAATAAACTAAGTGAGTTTGAAAAAAGCGCTATTGCAATATGTTGTAATGGCGTTTTTCATTTGCTTAGACAGGTAATAGCATAGTTGAAAAATTGTTGTTAAAAAGTGGCTGAAAGCCTTATAGTACAAGATATTAAGCAAATTGATCAAGTTCAAGCATTTAGATGGTGGTTCAGGATATAAATGCACGTACTACCATTGAAAGTTATTATCCCTATAACATCGTTATGTTTGAGGGCTTATGCAAATCTGAAATGCTATCAAAATTATCTTTTTACTTATGAAAAGCAGGGATTTAGGCTCTGAAAAAACAACTAATCGTTTAAAAAATGACCCTTTTTTCTACTGTGCAAATTTTTGTGATTTTTATAGCAGTAGGGTAGCCCCCCATTTAATAATATCAAAGAAGAATTTATTATCATTAGTGGCAACGCCGTTGCTTGCTTTGCTGTCTTCTTTGCTAACCTCTGCCATACCACTTTTATATTGCCCTTTCACCACGGCTAAATCATCGCGAGCTTTAAGGCGTAGCACATTACATTCAGCCTGAGTTAAAGGTTCAAATTCGGTTTGTTTGAATTTTTTGAATTGGTATTGTGCATATCCCATTGATTTTTCATCATCTTGAATGATTTTGAGGTACTCTTCACCGATAATGTTTTCTAATGGATAGAAGAACACATATTGCGCGTGGATATAAGCATCTTCTTTACTAAAATGCGCTTGCTGAATGCGAGTTAAATTGGGGTAAATACATTGTTCCGCTTGGCGACTTGCTGAAACCCAACGCTGTGCATCTTTATCGGATAACACATAATCTGCCCCAGCAAATTGAGCTGGAATAGGTGTTGTAGCACTATGCCAACTGCACGCCGCAACTAAACTCATAAAAAAAGTGAGAACGAATTTTTTCATTGTTAGCCTGCCAAGCGCTGTCTAGCAATTTCAAATAAACACACGCCCGTCGCAACCGACACATTCAGGGAAGAAACCGATCCCGCCATTGGAATACTCACCAACTGATCGCAAGTTTCGCGGGTTAAGCGGCGCATTCCGTCCCCTTCTGCACCCATTACTAACGCAAGCGCCCCCGTTAATTTGCTTTGGTATAAGGTTTCCGTTGCTTCCCCTGCGGTGCCAACCACCCACATATTATAATGCTGTTGTAACTCTCTTAGGGTGCGGGCTAAATTGGTTACACGAATCAATGGCACCACTTCTGCCGCCCCACAAGCCACTTTGCGTGCGGTGGCATTGAGCTGTGCTGATTTATCTTTTGGCACGATCACTGCACACACGCCTGCTGCATCAGCAGTACGCAAACAGGCTCCCAGATTATGCGGATCGGTTACGCCATCTAGCACCAATACAAGGGGATTTTGCTGATCGCGTAAAATACGATCCAGATCATTTTCATTTAATTCTTTGGCAGGTTGCACGCGGGCGATGATCCCTTGATGTACTTCGCCGTTGGCTTTTTTATCCAGCGTTTCGCGGTTAAGGAATTGCACGGAAATGCCAAGCTGATAAAGCGTATTGAGAACAGGCTGTAAGCGTTTATCCTCACGTCCTTTTAGCACATAAACTTCAATTAATCGTTCAGGTGCATTTGCCAAAAACGCACTAACCGCGTGGATTCCATAAATATTTTCAGACATTGTTATCCTTTAACATTGATACATAAAATTAGGCGGAATTATACGCTTGTTTGCCGTCCTTCCGCCAGTTTTTCGCAAGTGTATTTAATTAAGTGCGGTGCGATTTACGTTTATTTTTCTTAGCAGAAATTTCTGATTTTTTCACCGCACTTTTGTTTTTCGCTTTTTTCGTTGATTTAGTGGCGGATTTCCCTTTTTGTTTTTTCGCACTTTCAGCATAGCGGAAGCCTTTTTTCGCTTTATCCTTGGCGGTTTTGCCTTCGCGCCGTGGCTTGCGTTCAGTTCTGATGAGTGAGAAATCCACTTGGCGCTGTTCAAGGCTAACGGCTTCTACGCGCACTTCCACTTTATCGCCTAAACGATAAATCCGTCCGCTGTTTTCACCGATTAATTGCTGGCGGTTTACATCAAATTGGTAATAATCGTTATCCAAAGTTGAAATATGCACAAGCCCATCAATGAACAAATCATCTAAACGGACAAATAAGCCGAATCCTGTTACGGCGGAAATTACGCCCGTAAATTCTTCGCCTACGTGATCTTGCATATATTCACATTTGAGCCAGTCTGCCACTTCGCGAGTCGCGTCATCGGCGCGGCGTTCGGTCATTGAGCAATGTTCGCCTAGGTTATCCATTTCATCAAAGGAATAATGATAGCCGCCTGAATCTGTGGTTTTGCGTTTTGAACCTTGCAATTTAGCCAATAAGTATTTAATTCCACGATGTAATGTTAAATCGGGATAGCGGCGAATTGGTGAAGTGAAATGCGCATATTGCTCTAGTGCTAAGCCAAAATGCCCAATATTATCTGGGGAATAAATCGCTTGGCTGAGAGAGCGTAGCAACATGGTTTGGATAAGCTCGTGATCAGGGCGCTCTTTCACTTGTGCCAGTAATTTGGCGTAATCTTCGGTGGTTGGCTTTGCACCACCGCCTAGACTTAACCCTTGCTCTGCGAGATAAGCACGGAAAGCACTGAGTTTTTCTTCACTTGGCCCTGCGTGAATACGATATAACGCAGGTTCATTGTGGGTTTCCATAAAATTCGCCGCGGCAATGTTGGCTAAAATCATACATTCTTCAATGATTTTATGGGCATCATTGCGCACCACTGGCTCAATGCGTTCAATGCGGCCCATTTCATTAAACACAAATTTGCTTTCGATGGTTTCAAAATCAATCGCGCCACGTTGTTGGCGAGATTTTACCAAGGCTTGATAAAGATGGTGTAATTCTTGCAAATGGGGAACAAGGGATTCATAGCGCTGTTGCAATTCTTCATCACCTTCCAAAATGCGTGCCACTTTGGTGTAGGTTAAACGCGCGTGAGAATTCATCACGGCTTCGTAAAAGCGGTAATCGGTCATTTTGCCTTTTGGTGAAATACTGAGTTCACACACCATACATAAACGATCGACCTGTGGATTGAGCGAACACAAGCCGTTAGATAGCACTTCTGGCAACATTGGCACAACGCGATTTGGGAAATACACCGAGTTCCCGCGATTATAGGCTTCGTTATCTAGTGCCGTGCGCAGGCGAACATAGTAGCTCACATCGGCAATGGCAACCCAAAGTTTCCAGCCGCCTTTTTCTGTGCGCTGACAATACACCGCATCATCAAAATCTCGCGCATCTTCACCATCAATGGTGACTAAAGGAAGTTGGCGTAAATCCACCCGCCCTTTTTTTGCCGCTTCAGGCACTTCTTCGGTGAGTTTTTTGACTTGTTTTTGCACCGCACTTGGGAAAACGTGCGGAATATCGTGATTGCGAATGGCGATTTCGGTTTCCATTCCTTTTGCCATATTTTCGCCTAACACTTCAATAATCATTCCCACTGGGCGGGTAAACATTGCGGTGCGCGGTTTGAGTTCCACCACCACAACTTGCCCCATTCGTGCGCCATGGCGATATTCATTGGGGATCAAAATATCACGATTGATTCGGCTGTCATCAGGCACAACATAGCCAATCCCTTCTTCTAAAAAGAAACGGCCCACAATATGCTTTTTGCGTCCTTCAAGTAAACGCACGATGCGCACTTCTTGACGCCCTTTGCGATCAAAACCGCTTGGCTGCGCAAGAACATAATCGCCGTGCGTAACTTGCTTCATTTGTCCATTGGGAATGAATAAATCTTGCTTTGCACCGTCTACTTGTAAAAAGCCGTAGCCTTCTTTATGCCCAATCACCATTCCTTTGATTAAGTCTAATTTTTCTGGTAAGGCATAGCGTTTACGTTTGGTAAAAACAAGTTGCCCTTCATTTTCCATCGCGCGTAAACGACGGCGCATTGCTTCTTGGCGCTCTTCATCGTGAATTGCCAAAACGGCATATAATTCTTCTTTTGACATTGGCGCATTATGATCACGAATAATATTGAGAATAAACTCACGACTTGGCACAGGGTTGCTATATTTCTTTAATTCCTGCTGATAATTTGGATCGGAAAGTGCGGTGGTTTTTTTTGTTATTTTTTTAGCCATAATGATTTCCTTATAAGGCATAGATTGCTGTAAGTTTGACATTGCAGGAAGGGGAAAGCAAGGAAAGAATTGGGGATATTTTAGGCAAAGTGCTTTTTATCGTTTTTATTTGTAAATAGTAAGAATATAAAATATCGCCACAAACAAAAACCCAGCGCGCGCTGGGTTTTTTTATCTTATAAAAAGCTGTGATTATTCAGCAACTACGATAAGACGTAAGTTTGCGAATACTTCACCGTGAAGTTGGAAACGAACTTCGTGTTCACCAGTAGTACGGATTAAACCGTTTGGTAAACGAACTTCGCTTTTCGCTACTTCAACACCACGAGCTGTGATTGCATCAGCAATATCACGAGTACCGATAGAACCGAATAAACGGCCTTCATCACCCGCTTTACTTGCGATGGTTACAGACTCAAGGGCTTCAAGACGCTCTGCGCGATCCATTGCTGCCACAAGTGCTTTCGCTGCTTTTTCTTCTAATTCTGCACGACGTGCTTCAAAATATTCAATGTTAGCTTTAGTTGCCATAACTGCTTTCCCTTGTGGGATTAAGAAGTTACGTGCATAACCAGATTTAACATTAACTTGATCACCTACATTACCAAGGTGAACAACTTTATCTAAAAGAATTACTTGCATTACCGTATTCTCCTTAATTACTGATTATCAGTGTATGGAAGTAACGCTAAGAAACGCGCGCGTTTGATTGCACGAGCTAATTGACGTTGATACTTCGCACGAGTACCGGTAATACGGCTTGGAACAATTTTGCCGCTCTCTGAAATATAGTTCTTTAACGTTGCGATATCTTTGTAATCGATTTCTTGAACGTTTTCCGCTGTAAAGCGGCAGAACTTACGACGACGGAAATAACGTGCCATTTGGCTAGTCTCCTAATCTATAAATTCGATTTGCTCGGCGTGTAATACTAATTGACTTAAACCATTTGCAGATTTGTGCGAAGTGATAAACCCCACAATCAATAAATTACTGCCGACCGTAATGCTTTGAGTTTTTGCAATTAACTGATTGCCACTAACTTGAACTGCGATTTTACACCACGCTTGACGGGGTAATCCTGCCTCTTGTTGTTCAGAACGATGCTCTAAATAAAAACGGCAGTGTTCAATTCCGTTAGGGCTTTTGCTTCGTTTGGGAAAGTCGCTGACTTGACCAATTAATGAGAAGCGATTATCAATCTTTGAATTACTCTTCAGCATCCTCAAAATCGTTGTTTTCAACTTCAGCTAAAGGTTTACGCTCTTCGCGTGCTTTAACCATTGGGGACGCTTCTGTTACGGCGTGCTTAGTACGAATAATTGCGTTACGAAGAACTGCGTCGTTGTAACGGAAAGTTGTTTCTAGCTCGTCGATGACTTCTTGAGGCGCTTCTACATTCATTAGCACATAGTGTGCTTTGTGTAATTTGTTGATTGGGTAAGCTAATTGACGGCGACCCCAATCTTCTAAACGATGGATTTGACCGCCCGCTTCTTTAATAGAATTGGTATAGCGCTCAATCATCGCTGGTACTTGTTCGCTTTGGTCCGGATGAACCATAAACACGATTTCGTAGTGACGCATTACTGCTCCTTACGGGTTAATCAGCCTCCGACTGTAAGACCAGCTACCAATCTTGCGGAAGCAAGGAACGAAAATGATGATGTAGCTGTAAGGCGTGCGATTATACAGGATTAACGAAAAAGCACAAGGGGAAATTATGTTATTTTATAAGGAAATTTTGAGTTTCAAATTGCACACTTTTAATATATGTAAAAAGCATCAGTTTACTCAAAATTACTCAAAAAATTTCACAAAAAACAACCGCACTTTAATGGAACTCATTCAGTAAATTCAATGAGCATACAATTCAAAGATAGCTTGTAAAACTCAGGCTCTCGTCACCTCATCGCTAGCTTTGTAACCACTTGTATTTATAACCAAAGTGCGGTGCAATTTTTTGAATTTTTTAATAGTGAATAAAGCAAATAAATGAGTTACATCCACGCATTATTACGAATGATCCCCACCGCAATGCCTTCAATTTCAAATTGTTCTGTTTCAGCAAGATCAACCACAATCGGCTCAAATTCTTCGTTTTCAGCGTGAAGATAAACAATCGAGCCTTTGCGTTCAAGGCGTTTTACTGTAACTTCATCTTCAATTCTGGCGACAATCACTTGTCCATTTCTTACATCTTTAGTGCTATGTACAGCTAAAAGATCGCCATCTAAAATGCCAATGTCTTTCATTGATTGACCATACACTTTAAGTAAAAAATCCGCTTGAGGTTTAAACATATTGGCATCCACTTTATAAGTGCCTTCAATATGTTGTTCCGCTAAAATCGGTTCACCAGCGGCGACACGGCCAATAAGTGGCAAGCCATCAAATTCTTCTTCCTCATTCTCTTCTGCAAGTAATCGGATACCACGCGATGCCCCTGGGATAATTTCAATTACGCCTTTTCGTGCAAGGGCTTTAAGATGTTCTTCTGCCGCATTGGGTGAGCGAAATCCTAGCTCTCGAGAAATCTCCGCCCTTGTTGGTGGCATTCCAGTGCTTTCCAAATGGCGTTTCAATAGTTCATAAACTTCTTGTTGACGGGCGGTGAGGGCTTTCATCATTGTCATTATTATTCCCCTGTTTTTATATACATATTAACTGACATTATATACAGAAATGAAATTGTTGCAATCTTCTTTTTTTTTATTAACGGGATTTGTTTGATTTTTGTTAGATTTACGCGAAATTTTAGCGCTAAATCAACTTATATCCGCGTAAATTGAAAAAAAATGCCAAAGTTTTGTGGTAAAATGCCGCTACTTTTTATCTGAGTAAATAAAGTATGGAATTTATATGATAAGTGTGCTCAATTTATATCGAAAATTATTGGAATTACCACTTTCTATTTTAGTAAAAAATAATCCGATTCCTCATAATCCTATTGAAGAATTATCACTAAATATCCATCAACCAATGGTCTATGTATTGCCTTATACCTCGCAAACGGATCTGGTGATTTTTCGTAAAAACTGTTTAAGTGTTGGCTTGCCCGATCCATTTGAAAAAAATGAAATCAATGGTATTTCATTGCCTCGCTTTGTGTTTTTAGATGAAGGGAGACGATTTTTTAAATCTAAAGGGGCAAAGCAAGAAACTATTACTATTTTTAATAAATATCTCGAATTACACCGCACTTTAGCGGATCTTGATGTCCAGCTTATTCCTGTTTCGGTATTATGGGGACGTTCGCCTGGTCACGAAAATAAAGCAGGCTTGCCAAATTTACGTTTATTAAATGGAATTCAAAAATTTGCCGCAGCTATTTGGTTTGGCCGTGATACCTTTGTGCGTTTTTCGCAAGCAGTTTCTCTGCGTTATATGGTTAATGAACACGGTTCAGATAAAAAAATTGCTGCCAAATTAGCACGTGTTGCCAAAATCCATTTTTCCAGACAACGCATTTCTGCCACCGGCCCTCGCCTGCCTAACCGCCAAGCGATGTTTAACAAATTATTACAATCACCCGCTATTTTAAAAGCCATTGAGGATGACGCAAAAAGCAAGAAAATCCCTCTCGAAAAAGCGCAAAAAGAAGCCTATAAAATCTTAGATGAAATCGCTGCAAATGTGAGCTATGAGGGCTTGCGTGTAGCGGATCGTTTCTTACGTTGGTTATGGAATAAACTTTATCAAGGTATTGATGTGCAACACGCCGACCGAGTGCGCAAACTAGCCCTAGAGGGCCACGAAATTGTTTATGTGCCTTGCCATCGCAGTCATATCGACTACTTATTGCTTTCTTATGTGTTATATCATCAAGGCTTAGTTCCTCCCCATATCGCGGCAGGAATTAATCTGAACTTTTGGCCTGTTGGCGCAATGTTTCGTCGTGGCGGGGCGTTTTTCATCCGTCGTACCTTTAAAGGAAATCGCCTTTATTCCACCATTTTCCGCGAATATTTAGCAGAATTATTCCATCGAGGCTATTCAGTTGAATATTTCATTGAAGGTGGCCGCTCTCGTACCGGGCGTTTACTTGCGCCAAAAACAGGGATGATGTCAATGACCTTACAAGCCTTACAGCAACGCCAAACGCGCCCAATTTCTGTCGTGCCTGTCTATGTGGGCTATGAGCACGTTTTAGAAGTGGACACTTACGCTAAAGAATTGCGTGGAGCGGCAAAAGAGAAAGAAAATGCGGGGCTAGTGTTACGCGTAATTAAAAAATTGCGTAATTTAGGTAAAGGCTATGTGAACTTTGGAGAGCCGATTGTACTAAGCAGTTATTTGAACCAACATTTCCCAGAGTGGAAAGAACCGCATTCAGAAGATGAGCGTTCACAATGGTTTAATAAAGCGGTTGATTCCGTTTCAAACCAAGTTATGGTGAATATTAATAATGCCGCAGCGGTTAATGCGATGAATTTAACGGGGACGGCATTGTTGTCCTCTCGCCAGCGTGCCTTGACGCGTAAACAGTTATTAGAGCAGTTAGCAAGTTATCAGCAATTTTTGCAGAATGTGCCTTATTCTGATGATGTGATTGTGCCAAGCGAAACGCCAGAAGAAATGCTCGATCACGTTTTAAACCTTGATCGTGTGGGCGTTCTGGTTGAAAAAGATAATTTTGGCGAAATTATTCGCTTAGAGCGTAATTCTGCGGTGTTGATGACCTATTACCGCAACAATATTCAGCATTTATTCGCTTTGCCTTCTTTAGTGGCAAGCATTGTGTTGCATTATGGTGCAATCCAAAAAGATCTTGTGTTGGAGGCTGTTGAAAAAATTTATCCATTCTTGCGCGGTGAATTATTCTTACATTTTAGCGATGATGAATTAAAAGAGCGTGTCGAAAATATTATTCAAGAATTGCAACGACAAAATATTATTCAGTGCAATGAGAATTTGCTCGCAATTCATAAACCGCAAGTCAGAATGTTGCAACTTTGGTCATCGGGCGTGAGAGAAATTTTACAGCGTTATTACATCACTGTGAGCATTCTACAAAATGCTCCAACCATTTCCCGTGCGACATTGGAAAAAGAAAGTCAATCGGTGGCGCAACGTTTATCTGTGTTACACGGCATTAATGCGCCAGAGTTTTTTGATAAAGCGGTGTTTTCTGCGTTTGTGGGTAACCTAAAACAATATGGTTATTTTGATGAGAATAACCAAGTGAACGAAGCGTTACTTGACGAACTCAGCGAAATTCTTGCGCAAATGATTTCTACTGAAGTTCGACTCACGATTAAAAGTGCGGTGGAAAAAACAGAAGAAATTGATTAATGTTGTGATTTAATATTTCCAAATAAGTAAAAAACCTTAGCAAATAGCTAAGGTTTTTTTGTATTTTGAAATGTAGTATCTATTTTAGGTGGCAATCAGATTGCTAAGGTGATCAAGAAACGCAGAGAAAAGTTTTCACCGATGATTTATACTGAAATCAGGTTCACTATTAAAAAATTCAGTGGAACAAAGAGAGGTGGAAAAAGTGCGGTGAAAAAATGGAAGAAATTGAGCAATTTGTATCTCAATCATCTTAACAACACACAATAAGAAACCCTAGCTGTTTGCTAGGGCTCTTTCCATAAAGCTATGCAATTAAACTGAGCATTTCTTCCGCATTGGCTAAGGCGCTTTCGGTAACCTTGGTTGAACCAAGTAATTTTGCTAAAGCTTTTACACGCTGTTGCTGAGAAAGTGCGGTCATTTTTGTTTCAGTTTTTCCGTCAATGGTTTGTTTTTCTACAGAAAAATGCTGATGACCACAGCAGGCCACTTGTGGTAAATGGGTAACGCAGATAACTTGGCATTTTTGCCCTAACTTGCGTAATAATTTCCCTACTACGCTTGCAGTTGCGCCACTGATACCTACATCAATTTCGTCAAAAATAAGCGTTGGAATGGCGGATTTATCAGAGGTTAGCACCTGTAACACTAACGCGATACGAGAAAGCTCACCACCCGATGCTACTTTTGCCAAAGGTTGAGCAGATTGTCCAAGATTCGCTTGCAAAATAAATTGCACTTGATCCATTCCCTGAGCGGTCAGTTTATTTTCCGCTTGTTCCACGCAAATAGAAAATTCAGCATTTTCCATTGCCAGTTGTTTAATCCCTTTGGTAACTTGCGTTGAGAGCTTTTCCGCCCCTTTTTGACGGCTTGCACTCAAAGCTTGCGCATTTTCTAACAGCTGTGCATAAGCTTGTTTTTCCTGTTCAATGAGCGCATCTTCGCTATCCGCAAAATCTACCAGCTGATCGAGTTCCTGTCTTAAGGATCGATGTAACGCAACCAATTCTTCGGCTTTTACATTGTGCTTACGCGCAAGTTGAAGAGCTTGACTCATTCGGCTTTCTACTTCTTGTAAGCGATAAGGATCAGGTTCAATATTGCTAGATAGATGTTGGATCTCAGAGCTGGCTTCTTGCACTTGAATCAGCGCTTCTTGCAACATTGTGAGTGCATCGTTGTAGTGTGGATCAAGTGCGTGTAATTCTTCTAAATTTTGCACCGCACGATAGAGCAGACTATCCACGTTTAGCTCATCATTTTCACTTAATAAATTTAGCACGGATTGAGAAAGGGCGGTAAGCTCTTCACTGTTGGCAAGGCGGTTGTATTCTTCTTCTAATTCTGCAAATTCATTTTCTTGTAAATTAAACTCATCAAGTTCTTCTACCTGATATTGCAAAAGTTGTTTTTTCGCTTCATTTTCTGCGCATTTTTGTTGGAAGTTTGCCACTTGTTGTTGTAGATCTCTCCATTGGCGATAGTGCTTTTGCACTTTGGTAAGGAGATCATTATGAGCGCAATAGTGATCCAATAAAGTGAGTTGATAGTCATTTTTTAGTAAACGTTGTGAGGAATGTTGTCCGTTCACTTGGATTAAAAACTGGCCCAGCTCTTTAAGCTGGCTGGCAGAAACAGGAATACTATTAATAAAGCCTTTGGAGCGCCCATCTGCGCTTATCACACGGCGTAAAATACAGTTTTCTGGATTATCTTCATCTTGCAATTCTTGGGCTTTGAGCCATTTATCCGCAGGGCTGTTTGGCACAATGTGGAATGTGGCACAAATATCCGCACGGTTTTGCCCCTCACGCAGCATCGCACTTTCGGTACGTTGCCCTAAACACACGCCAAGAGCGTCAATGGCAATGGATTTTCCCGCACCCGTTTCACCCGTGATGACGGACATTCCCTGTGCTAATTCAATATCAAGATGATGAACAATGGCAAAATTATTAATCGTAAGTTGAGTAAGCATAATACACTCCCGTTTAACTGTATAGATATCAGTTTATAACTGTTTTTATATACAGTAAAGCGTTTTGTGTAAATTTTTTATGCAGAATTTCTCAACCAGCCTAATTTCGTGCTTAACACATTGTAATAATTATAATTTTTCAAGTGCAATAAACGCAGTTTATGTTTGCTTTTATAAATATGTACCACATCATCAGGGGTAAATGGCAGAGCAACTTGGCTGTCGCAACCCACTTCTAATTGCGGCGTGTTGTAATCGGCAAAGCGAATGGAAATCTTACTTTCGCCGTCAATAACCAACGGGCGAGAAGAAAGGGTGTGCGGAAACATTGGCACAAGGGCAATGGCGTTTAATTGTGGGGTAAGAATAGGGCCACCAGCAGAAAGGGAATAAGCCGTTGAACCTGTTGGGGTGGAAATAATCAGGCCGTCAGAGCGCTGTGAAAATGCCAGCTTATCATCAATATAAACGTGGAAATCGATCATATGGGCAATTTTGGCAGGGTGAATCACCGCTTCATTTACCGCATTGCTGGTGGCAATAATTTGCCCTTCGCGTTCAATCGCGGTTTCTAAAAGAAAGCGTTCTTCCACGAAAAATTCGCCACGATCTAAACAGGCTTCCAGCTGTGCATAAGCATTTTTCGGATCAATATCCGTGAGAAAACCTAAATTGCCACGGTTAATACCAATTAATGCAATATCATATTTCGCTAAGATTCTTGCTCGTCCAAGCATATTGCCATCACCACCGATAACAATCGCTAACTGAGCTAAGCGACCAATTTCATCTAACCCTGCAAGATGTTGTGCTGGTAAATCTAAACGCTCACCAACTCCCTTTTCCACTAGCACTTGATAGCCTTTTTCGGACAGCCATTGAAATAAATTTTTGTGCACTTGCAAATTCACATCATTGCGTGGACGCCCTACCAATCCAATGGTATGGAAAGAATTATGCAAGGTTTTGTTGTCGATTAAATGAGTTGTGGACATAATATTTATTTTTATGCGAAAAACAGACCGCACTTGAATTCAAGAAATTAGGGGCTATATTACACATAAACTGTGTCAGTGGCTAGCCAAGTTTAGCAACTGTCAATTTTTATGTTTTTTGTTACAATAACGCAAACTTTTGAACAGATGGAGAAAACAATGTCAGAACAAGAACAACAAGTAGAAAAAAACGAATTAGATCAAGAACAAATGGAAAGAGTGGAACAAGCAGAGAAGGCACAAGAAGCCGCTGAGCAGCAGGAAAACGCTGAAAATCTTGAAGGAGATGCTTTAGAAGAAGCCATTGCCCGCGTGCAAGAGCTTGAAGAACAGCTCGCTGAAACAGCAAAAAAAGAGCAAGACATTTTGTTACGCAGCCGTGCGGAAATGGATAATATCCGCCGCCGTGCTGAGCAAGATGTGGAAAAAGCGCATAAATTTGCCTTAGAAAAATTTGCTAAAGATCTGCTTGAAACCATTGATAACCTAGAGCGTGCGCTAGCAACCCCAGTTAGCACGGAAGACGAGAGCTTAAAAGGCGTGTTAGACGGTGTTGAATTAACCTTAAAAGGTTTATTGGCAACGGTTGCGCGTTTTGGCGTAGAAGCCGTGGGTGAAGTGGGCGAAACTTTCAACCCAGATTTACACCAAGCCATTTCAATGCAGCCGACAGAAGGCTTCGCAAGCAATCAAATCACCACGGTATTACAAAAAGGTTATTTGCTAAACGGCAGAGTGATTCGCCCTGCAATGGTGATGGTGGCGGCGTAATAAAAGGTCATCATAATAAACAAATAAAAATAGGCGAGTGTATCGCCTATTTTTTTTCGTCTAAATTTTCGTTGATATTTTTCTGCGCGAGTTTTTCTTGCTTTTTCTGTTCACGCCGTTTTTGAAAGAAAGTACTGAGTTTTTGGCTACATTCTTCTTGCAGTACGCCGCCTGTAATTTCAAGGCTGTGGTTCATTTTATAATCATCAAAAAAGTGAAAACGCGAACCCACCGCCCCTGTTTTTAGATCATAAGCCCCGAACACTAACCGTTTGATTCGGCTATGTAAAATCGCCCCTGCGCACATTGTGCAAGGTTCAAGGGTAACGTATAGCGTGGTGTTGAGTAGGCGGTAGTTTTGTTGCGCTTGCCCTGCTTGGCGCAATGCCACAATTTCGGCGTGCGCGGTGGGATCGTGCTGAATAATGGATAAATTCCAACCCTCTGCCACAATCTTTCCTGCATCATCAACTAGCACAGCGCCCACAGGAATTTCCCCTAAGGCTTCGGCTTTATCGGCAAGACTTAGGGCATAGCGCATCATTTTTTCATCAAAATCCGACCGCACTTTTGTTTTCCTTATGCACTGAAAAAGTATGAAAAATCAGCCATATATTGGCTGATTGGGAAAATAAAGTGCGGTGCTTTTTGGCGCAATTTTTTCATTTTGCTATTTTGATCCTACACCGAGAAAGGATATTTAATCGCAGGGTGAGATTCATAGCCAATCACTTTGAAATCGTCCATTGTTACCCAAGTTTCCAGATCTTCAAGGGTTTTGATGTCAGGATTAATTTCTAACTTCGGTAGTGGCAATGGTTCACGCTTGAGTTGAACATTTTGCATAAGCTCAAGCTGATCTTCATAAATATGTGCATTGACGATTTTATGATACGCCATTCCTGCTTTTTTCCCTGTAATCTGCGCCATTAATGCTAAGAAAGTAAATACTTGAATTTGATTAAAATTCAACCCAAGTGGCACATCGCAAGAACGCTGATAGCTGGTTAAATAGAGCGTATCACCAAGCAAAGAAAAGGTGTGTGTGTGCATACAAGGACGCAAACAGCCGAGTTCAATTTCGCCCGGATTATAAAACGTGATAATTTCGCCACGATCGTCTAGCCCTTTGGTTAAATCATTCACTACCTTACGCAATTGGTCGAGGGTTTCGCCGTTAGGTTTACGCCAAGCGCGCCCTTGTACGCCGTAAACACGCCCCATATCGTCTGTGCCTTTGCGGTGTGGATTATTCAACCAAGCCTGATTTTCATTGGCGTTGGCGTCCCACGTTTTTGTGCCAAGCTGGCGGAAATCTGCGGCGTTGTCGTAGCCACGAATGTAGCCTAAAAATTCCGCAATGGCCGCTTTCCAATAGCTTTTTCGCGTGGTGATTAGCGGAAATTCATTGTCCGCCACATTGTAGGTAAGATCGGCGTTAATCAGGGTTAAACAGCGTTTTCCTGTTCGCTCATTTTCCACCCAAGTGCCGTTATCAATGATGTTTTGACATAAATCTAAATATTGACGCATTGTAAATTTCCCTTATTTTTTCACCGCACTTTTGTAAGCCATCAGCATAATTAGCGCACCGAGTAAAATCATTGGCAATGAGAGAATTTGCCCCATTGAAATGTGCTGTTGGAAGAATAAGCCGAGTTGCGCATCAGGCTCACGGAAATATTCAATAATAAAGCGGAATGTGCCGTAGACGACTAAAAATAATCCTGCCACAGAACCTGCTGGACGTGGGTTTTTGATAAACAGATTAAGGATAATAAATAACACCAAGCCCTCTAACACCGCTTCGTAAAGTTGCGAAGGGTGGCGCGGTAAATAACCGCCAGAAGGGAATAATACCGCCCAAGGCACGTCTGTTACACGCCCCCAAAGCTCATCATTAATAAAGTTACCAATACGCCCCATTCCTAAGCCAAAAGGAATAAGTGGCGCAACAAAATCTGCCGTCGCCCAAAAGCCGCGGTGTTGTAATTTTGCGGTGATAAACATTGCCAAAATCACGCCAATTAAGCCGCCGTGGAAAGACATTCCCCCTTCCCACACGCGGAATAAATACATTGGATCTTGCAAGAAATAATCGAACTGGTAGAACATCACATAACCGATGCGTCCACCAAGAAATACACCAAGAAAACCGTTAAATAATAGGCTATCCACTTGTTCCGTTGTCCAGCCGCTATTTGGGCGGTTAGCACGGCGAACCGCAAGCCAGCGCGCAAACACAAAGCCGATTAAATACATTAATCCATACCAACGCAAGGCAACAGGGCCAAGTTGGAAAATCACAGGATCAAATTGGGGAAAAGTTAAAAATTGTGAAGTCATATAGTTCCTTTATTTCATAAGCATATTGATCGCAATGCAGATCAATAGCACGGCAAAATAACGTTTGAGGGTTTTCACCGGCAATTTATCTGTGGTGCTAGCCCCAAGTTTTGAAGTAAAAAATGAGGTTGCCGTAATCCCCACCACAGCAGGTAAATACACATAACCTAATGAATAACTTGGCATATTTGCTTGTCCCCAGCCGCCCACAATAAAGCTCAGCATTCCTGAAAGGCCAAGCAACATTCCACAAAATGCTGATGAGCCGATGGCTTTTTTCATTTCAATACCACGCCCATTCAAAAACGGCACAATAAAACCACCACCGCCAATGCCCGCAATGCTGGAAGCTATCCCAATCAAAATTCCACCAATCACAGAAGAGGTGGTGGTGAGCGCTTTTTTCACTTCTTTTGGTTTAATCGAAAGCAACATTTTCACCGCAAGATACACTACTAAACAGGCAAATAATTTGCTTGATACGCTTTTATCTAAATTGCCGACAAAAAGCCCTGAAATAAAGGTGGTCACCATAATTACAGGGGCAAGCACTTTTACCGCTGGCCAAACAATATTGCCGAGCTTGTGATGACGTTGCGCCGAAGAAAATCCGGTTACCACGATAGTGGCGAAAGAGGTTCCCAATGCCGTGGACATCAAAAGTTCGCTAGGCACATCAACCATTGGCAATAAATAAACCAACACGGGAACGATAATCAGCCCGCCGCCAATGCCAAATAAGCCCGCTAAAAAGCCGACCACACAGCCGACAATTAAACAAATAAGAAAAAAGCTCAGCATTATGCCCCCCTTGTTCGATGAAATGAACGTTTATGGAATTTGCCTGATGAATATTTTTTACCAGAATGCTTGTTCGCCGTATTTGTTGCAGAATGGGCTGGCGAAGACTTCTGTTCTTGAGAATAGGAATTTGGCTGATTTTTCCCATTAAATAATACCGCCGCAAATTCCTTCATTGCCTTGCGGTACACTTCTTTTTTGAAAGGCACAACCTGACGCACAGGATACCAAAAACTCACCCAACGCCAGCCATCAAATTCTGGCGATTTGGTGGTTTGCATATTAATATCTTTTTCGTCCGAAACTAATTGCAATAAGAACCAACGCTGTTTTTGTCCGATACACATTGGTTTGCTGTCGTAGCGTAATAAGCGTTTAGGAAGTTTATAGCGCAGCCATTGTTTTGAAACATAAAGCAATTTAACATCTTTACGGGTTAAACCCACTTCTTCAAAAAGCTCACGATACATCGCCTGCTCAGCCGTTTCATTATCGTTTATGCCGCCTTGCGGAAACTGCCACGAGTTTTGCCCATAGCGCTTCGCCCACAAAACCTGACCTTTACGGTTACAAATGACAATTCCCACATTCGGACGGTAGCCATCGAAATCGATCACTATCGTTCACCTTAGTTTTAAAAATTTTAAATTCTGAATTGGTGAATTGTTTCACAAACTCAAGGTTTTAACAACCCGCAAACACGCTTTTAAGGCGGTTTTCTATCAGAATTTAACTTGATAAAATCTTCCTACCTGTTAATAAATTGAATAAAAATCACAACACTGTGCATAACATTGTGAAAAGTGCGGGAATAAAATTAAATTATTTGTGTATAAGGATAAAAAATCCGTTATTTTAAAATAAGTTAAAATAGATCCTTGCTTATCATTAAGATCTAAAATCAAGATCCAAGATCGCAGTTTTTTACTCCAATTACCGTTTAGAAAAAAATCATACTGTATTTTTATCAGGATTTTCACCGCACTTTTATTGCCAAACTGTGAGTTATTCAGCATTTCTGTGGATAAAATTGTGGTTTTATACAGAATAGGTGGGAATTAAATGCTGAGTTTGCCATAAGCACAATGAGAAAAAAGAATAAAACCATTAAAAATCAAAAAGATAGCGAAATAAAAAAGCATTTTCGCATTGTGAATTAAAGGCTCAAAAAGGACTGGTTATTAATTAATCGAAGATCAAAGTGCGGTGCTTTTTTCTCGCATTTTTTATAAAACTAGCCCCAAAACTTGACCTTTACCACCAGTTAAACCTATACTATGGCAAATTTTTATTTAGGATCATTTATGCACCACGATCACGGCTCACAAAATCAACGCATTTTAGCCTTCAGCTTCGCCATTATCACCGCTTATATGGTGATCGAATTTCTCGGCGGTTATTATTTCAACAGCCTAACCCTAATGGCGGACGCAGGCCATATGGCAAATGATAGCCTCTCTTTATTACTTGCCTTTGTCGCCCTGTTTTTCAGCCATAAAACACAGAAATATTTTGCTCTACTCAATGCGATTTCTTTAATTATTGTGGCGATTTGGATTTTATGGGAAGCCATTGAACGCTGGCAAAATCCTTTACCCATTAATGCCTTACCAATGCTAGCCGTAGCAATAGTAGGGTTGTTGGTCAATATGATTGTGGCGTGGTTAATGCTAAAAAGTGATCACGAAAACCTAAATATTCGCGCCGCCTATTTACACGTTCTAGCTGATTTATTTGGCTCTGTTATTGCGATCATTGCAGGGCTAAGCGCGTGGCTGTGGCAAATTCAGTGGATAGATATTGTCGCCAGCGCCATTTTAAGTGTGTTTATTTTGCGCAGTGGGGTGAGTATAATGAAAGCCACAATAGCGGGGCAGCATTTAGGGCATTCTCATTAAGCTAAATGTCAATAGAATAGAAATTTGATGAAAACAAAGTGCGGTGGAAAAATTCACAAAATTTCCACCGCACTTGTGTTTATAGGCTGTTTAAATATTTTTCCCAATCGAAATATTGCCCGGGGTCGATTTTTCTGTCGGGGGAAATGTCGCTATGCCCCACAATGCGATCTTTACGAATTTTGGGATAGCGCTGCATTATACTTTGTGTGAGTTTGGTCAGCGCCGTATATTGCTGTTCGGTGAATGGCTGATTGTTGCTGCCTTCTAATTCAATGCCAATCGCGAAGTCATTACATTTTTCACGTCCTTGAAAGCTGGATATGCCCGCGTGCCAAGCACGATCATTGAAGCTGACATATTGCGTAATTTTTCCCTCACGATTAATCAGGCAATGCGCTGATACGCGGAGATCTTTGATTTCTTCAAAATAAGGGTGCTGGCTTGGATCTAAGCATCCTTGGAAAAAGGCATCAATAAAATTTCCGCCAAATTGTTCGGGGGGAAGACTGATGTAATGAATGACGAGCAACGAAATATCTTGCGGATCGGGGCGTAAATCATAGTGGGGCGAGGGGCAATGTTTTTGTTTTGCCAACCAGCCTGATTGCTCAATGGAAAATGTCGATTTCATAGTTTTTTTGCGATCGTGATCGAGAAAAAGTGCGGTGCTTTTTGGCTTTATTTTTAATTTGCGCCACACTTATTCGCACGGGTTATTCATTGCCCGTATTCTATCGAAAATTAATGTTAAGAGAAATCAACAAGGACAGCTTATGAACAGATTTTCTACTCGTTTGAAGAATCAAGAGGGTTTTACGTTAATTGAATTAATGATTGTAATCGCCATTGTGGCAATTTTGGCAACAATCGCCGTGCCGGCTTATCAAAACTATACGAAAAAAGCGGCAATTTCAGAGCTTATTCAAGCTGCAAGCCCTTATCGTTCTGAAGTGGAACTTTGTGTGTATAACACAAACTCAACCAACAAATGTAATGCGGGAACAAACGGTATTCAGAAAAAATTAACCAATAAGGGCAAAGTGGGTTCGATTGATGTGCAAAAAGGGAAAATTACCGTTACAGGCAGAGATAACTTGGCGGGGATAAGTTATTCTTTAAGCGCAAGTGGTGATGCTGCTAAAGGGGTTACTTGGACGGTAAAATGCGATAAATCTGCTGAATTATTCCCAGCGGGATTTTGTGGCTGATGGGGATAAACAATGGCGGAATATGCGTTACAGCCGCAAATGACGGTTTGTGCGGTAGATGGAAAATTTTTTGAAATTCCACCGCACTTATGGCAGCAAAACCAACAGCAAAAAGCCCTGCTAATTCGCTATTTTGCTGTGCCATTGCAAGAAAATGCCCAAACGCTTTGGTTAGGCATTGATGATTTGAATAATCTTTCTGCTTGCGAAACCTTTTCTTTTTTAACTGGAAAAGTGGTTGAACCTGTGTTGTTGCAAGGACAAGATTTGAAATTGCTCTTGCAAAGCCTTGCGCCAAATGTTGCAGAAGAACCTGCTGTACCCGATTTTTATCGCCCCGCTGAGCAGATTAAAACGGAAAATGTGCAAGAAAAAGCCGATGAACCCGTTATTCAACTCTTAGATCGGCTTTTTGAAAAGGCGTTGCAACTGAATGCCTCAGATATTCATTTAGAGCCGCAGCGCGAGCAGTTGCAAATCCGCTTTCGTATTGATGGCGTATTGCAGTGCCAGACGCCATTATCCACGCAAATTAGTCAGCGCTTAATTTCTCGCTTAAAATTGCTCGCTCGCCTTGATATAAGCGAAACACGTTTGCCACAAGATGGACGTTTTCATTTTAAAACCACCTTTTCTGATGTGTTAGATTTTCGCCTTTCCACCTTGCCCACCCAGTATGGCGAAAAAGCGGTGTTACGTTTGCAGAAAAACAAGCCTGTCAGCTTAGCGTTTTCACAGTTGGGAATGAACGCAGCGCAGCAAAAGGCTTTGCAGCAAACCCTTTCACAGCCTCAAGGCTTGATTTTAGTTACAGGCCCAACAGGAAGCGGAAAAAGTATTACCCTTTACACCGCACTTGAATGGTTGAATCAGTCGGAAAAGCATATTCTCACCGCCGAAGATCCCATTGAAATAGAACTGCCGGGCATTATCCAAACGCAAATTAATCCACAAATTGGGCTAGATTTTAACCGATTGTTACGCACATTTTTACGCCAAGATCCTGACATCATTATGCTTGGCGAAATTCGAGATGCAGAAAGTGCAGCGATTGCTTTGCGTGCAGCACAAACAGGGCATTTAGTGCTTTCTACGCTGCATACCAATAATGCTCATTCAGCAATTTCTCGCTTATTGCAGCTCGGTATCCAACAGCATGAAATTGAAAGCAGTTTGCTGCTCGTTATCGCCCAGCGTTTAGTGCGCAAAATTTGTACGCATCACACCGAAAATTGTGATTGTTATCAAGGTTATAAAGGGCGTTGCGGAATTTATCAATTTTTACAACCGCACTTTAATAATGGGGAAATTTCCTATCAAACGGATTATGCTTCCTTACGAGAAAGCGGATTGGAAAAGGTAAAGCAAGGAATAACCGATTTCGCTGAAGTAGAAAGAGTGCTAGGGAAATTGATGGAGAGTGAACAAAAAGTGGGAGAAAAATAAATTCTCTCCCACTTCAAAGGTGAGTTGATTAGAAACGGTATTCTAATTTACCCGCAAAGTAAGTTTGTTTTAGTCCATAGTCAGAAAGGGATTTTCTATGGCTAATTTGGACGCTGATGTTTAGGTTTGGCGTAATATCATAACCTGCGCTGGCAGAGAATAATAAGGCGTTGCCTAATTTACCCGTTTTGTATTGCTGAGTTGTTCCATCATTGAGAGTTAAGACAGGGGTATTTCCTGTATTGTGTTCATACATTGTACGGAATTTCAATGATTTCCATGCAATTTCACCCCCAATTTGTTGAGTGAAAATATATTGTCGATCATTATTGATATTCCAACTGAAGGTATGATCCTCAATATTGGCTTTGCTACTTTGATATTGCAACGCAATAATTGGCGTTAAACGGACTTCATTTAGCAAGAAATGATAGCCTGTTTCTGCACCAATACCCCAAGAATGGCCTCTCACTTTGGCTAAATCTTTATGTTGTGAAGTGGAAATTTTACCGCGCACATATTGATAGTTTCCACTGAGATTAACATAGCTTTGTTCGGTCAGTTGATTTTCTAATGTGAATAATACCCCTACAGATTTATATTTTGCCGAGCTGCTGCCTTCAATTTCTGTGGTTTTTGGTTCAACCGAGAATTTGCTGAGAGCAAGCCCTAAGTGAAGACGCTGTTTATCGTTGAGATCAAGGCGACCACCAAATAAGGTACTATTCGTGGTGGATTTGTAGCTATAGCCATAATCACTAAAGCCAAGGTTGCTATCATAAGTGGCTTTACGATGTTGTTGTAAAACATAGAAATTTTTCGTGCCTTGCGTAATGTTTTGGGCAAAGGTTTGAGCCTGCATATAACTATGTTCTAACAAGGCTAAATTCGTCACCAAATAGGCTGGAACTTGGCTATTTAATGCTGGGCGATAGGTTGAAGCACTTGCGGCTGTTGCATTTCCTGCTAATGGCGTAACTGTTGCATTACCTGCTGGAGAAGCAGTTTCCGTGCTGTTATCCACATTCCCTGTATTTGGATTAGCAGGTGCGGCTACCACAACATTATCCACTGGAGACGTGGTTTCTGTGCTGTTATTGGCATTTCCTCCATTTTGATCAGAAGGTGGTGTTACCACAGCATTATCCACTGGAGACGTGGTTTCTGTGCTGTTATTGGCATTTCCTCCATTTTGAGCAGAAGGTGGTGTTACGACTGCATTATCCACAGGGGACGTGGTTTCTGTGCTGTTATTGGCATTTCCTCCATTTTGATCTGAAGGTGGTGCTACCACTGCATTATCCACAGGAGCGGTAGTTTCACCGCTATTGTCAGTATTCCCTTCATCTTGGTTTGCTGGAGGGGTTACTGTCGTGTTCGCGGTTGGTGGAATTGGGGCAGCTGTGTCATCAGCTTTAGGGCTTTCCTCTTTTGGTGGTGTTGTTGGAGCTTTAATAATTGGTGATAACGGTTCACCATCTTCATTAATTAGCAAGGTTTGCAAGCGGTAATCGTTGAAATTGCTGTTGTTCTCACCAAAACTATTTTCACTTGCCGTAGTTGCCCCTTTTTCAACGCTAACTAAGGCATAGCGATTAATATGGCTTTCATCATTATGAACCGCTTTCGCCAAATTGAACGCATCTATGCGACTGGTTTCGCCTTTCACTTGAATGAGTGAAATACCCTCATCAGCATCGTAGCGTTCGTTTTTATTAGTATCGGAATTACCGATCTGGCTATTGAGTAAGTTTATATTTACCGGAATAGGTTGGGTGGTGGTTAAATCTCCATTAATCAGCACGCGATCCGCACGCCATTCTGTCATATTTTCGGAAACGTTATCCACATTTAATGTAATATCCGCCCCCTCATTGGTTACATTCCCAAAGGATAGGGTTTTAGGTTGGAAACTGGCATTTCTGGATTTGCTGCCGTTTGCCGTATGATTTAAGTGCGGGGCATTATTTGGTGCAATATGGGCATTGGCTTGCCAATAAGTATGTGAATGAACGATCCCATTTCCCGTTAAACTCGCATTTTCTTTGATATATAACGGCGAATGGTTTAATTCCCCTTCTAAAATGGTTACCCCTTGATTTAACAAGGTTTTTCCTGTGTGATTGAATTGCCCAATTAAATATAGTGTCCCCTCTCCATTTTTGCTTAAACTACCTTGCCCTTGCGTATCAGCAAATAAACGGCTTGTTTGGTTGGCACTAATATCCGCATTAATTTGGCTTGTGTCATCAAGTGCAATGGTATCAAAGCGCGCAATCACGTTATCTTTTATGCTTAATGTGGCATTATTCGCTAAATTTGCATTTTGCGTTAAATGGGAAGTATCTGGTGCGTAAATTATTTCACCTTGGTTGACGGTAAGCTCGTTTAAGGTTGAATTTGTTTCTAAGGTTAAGTGGTTATTATTAAGTGCGGTCGGTTTATAGGCAAAATTTAATTTACCTTGATCATTGCCAAGCATTTCACCCTTAATTTTTCTTACCCCAGATTGCAAATAGTTAAGCGTGCTAGCTTTGGTGGCATTGCTATTAATAATATTTCCGTTAATTGTTTCAGCTTGCAGCCCTTTATCCTCGCCATTTTCAATGGTGAAATTATTGCCATTTAAGTCAAACGTTCCTTTATTCAAGCTGAGATTTTCGGCTTTAATTTGGTTTTCGCCATATAATTTTACTGTGCCCTCAGGGTTTACAATAATGTCGGAATAGGCTTGAACTTGACCATCTTTTTCCTGCTGTTTTAAACCTAATGTGCCTTCATTAACCACCATTTTGGCAGGGTTTACTCCTTCACCGATTTTAATAATTTCCCCATCACCAATTTTATAGAATGTTTCAGCAACGGTGCTATTACGATCATATTCAAATGGCGTGTTTCGTTTATCACGATGTAAGATATTGTCTTGCCATACAAGCTCTTGAATATTTAAGCGAACAAAATCAATTTTTCCTTCCGCCCCTTCATAAAGCAAGCCAATATCGCCATTTGGCAATTCAGTTAAGCTGCTATAGGCGTAATTATTTGGTGTAATCGTAGTGGTATATTTCCATTCGATAGAACCATCTTCTTGCACTTCACCAAGCCACACTTTACCATTGCTGCGTCTATTAGAATGTGGATTAGCAAAGAGGATATGTTCTTTGCCATTAATACGTTTGGAATATTTAATTACTGAAAGTTGGCAATAAGGTTCTAGTAACACGTCATCTAAAATAACGTCTTTTTCCCAAGTGTAACCACCGTCATAACTAGTGGAAATATGAACGCGATTATGATTTGCTATGCGAGAAAAGAGTTTTAATTGTCCGTTGTCTAGTTCAATTACTTGGGATTCAGTAATTTCATAGCCATAAGTGCCGTTAAGCAGACGTGATCCGCCTTGTGCCGCAAATCTGCTATCAATTGGTGATTCACCGCGTTCCCAAGTTTTGCCACCGTCTTTGCTAATGATAACCGCTGCTGCTTGTTTATTATTGTTATTGGTGTAGTAAACCGGCATCACTAAAGAGCCGTCTTTAAGCTGAATCCCTGTTCCGGGGCCTGTTCCCATAAAACGCATCCAATCGGCTTTCACTTGAGAGTTAATGTTGACTGGGTTAGACCAAGTTTCACCGTCATTATCACTATAAGTGAGCCATAAATTGCTGGTGATGGTTGATTTAAGTGGGGCGCTATCATTATTTGGATTTTTCGTTTGTAAATAAATATTTCCTAAACGTGTATCGCCTTGATATAAATCACCGAGATCGTTAAATGCCAATTCAGGATTACCATTAATAACAACCCGATAATCTGTTGGTTTATTTTTATCATTATAAACAATGCCGTTTTCACGAATGGTGTAGCGATTATTATATTCGTCAGTTAATAATTGATAATATTTCCCACCGATATTTTTATAACCTGAACCTTCGGCATTTTGATTTTTGATTCCAAAGAAACCTTGCGTTTCAGGGAACATATCCACAATCATAAAGACACGCCCATTGCGTTTGTCTTGCACCATTAGGGGATCGATTAAGAACGCAGAGTTTTGACTGCCATAAGATTGGCTGGCAAGATCAATCACTGTTTGGCTTTTTTGCCAAGTTAAGCCACCATCAAAACTGCGGCGGATCGCGGTATCAATATTTCCCCAGTCAGCAGAATGTTGCCAGCGCTTGTCGATAGCGGCGATAACAACGCCGTTTTGCGTGGTGAGTAAGGAAGGAATACGGTAGTTTTTTGCGCCATCTTGATTTGGTTGAAAGAGCGATTCTTTTTCCGTTAGCATTGCCCCTGAAGCGCGATGTTTATCCGCATTCTCGCTTTCGTTTCGGCGATAGGTTTCCGCTAATTCTTGGTGTAGCGCTTTGATTTTTTCTTCTGACAATACTTGTTCGGTAACTCCCGCCGAATAAATATTTCCACTAAAACGCATTTCATTGCCAGAGCTTCTTGGCGTTTTTCCTAAATAAGCAATATTTAAGTTCTCAATATCTTTGAAGAATTTAGAATTATTATGTGTTTGTTTTAATTCGCCATTCACATAAATTTTAATTTGGTTATTTGTTTTATCAAACGTATAGGTAATGGTTTGATAATCTTTATTTTGATTATCAACATTTGCGGTAAGTGCTGAATTATTAATTAAATAGCTATTCTTATTTCTTAATTCTAAGCCAAAGGTATCCGTGCCTTGCTTCCTTAACATATAGAAATTAATATAGTGGTTGGTGTGTCCACCTAGGGTTGAAGCACCTAAAAGAGAATAAACATTATCACCACCATTGGTTTTAAAGCCAAAAGTTAAAGAACCGTTTTCTAAATTAAAAACATCATTTTTAGTGAAGGTTTCAGTGATATTAAGTGGCTTGAAAAATTCGGTATTTGATTTGAAATCTAAGATTCCTTCGTTACTCGCCATGGCATATTGGCTGATAAGACACGAGGAGATTAAAGCTGCCAATGCTGTTTTTTTCATAGGGCATCCTTTGTTTGATGTGAAATTAGGAGTATCTCAGTGCTGATGATATTTTTGCTCTATAATGGAGTAAATAATGATAATTTCACTTCGTGATGTTCTTCACAGAATCATTCTTATTTTCTATCAAAAATGAGAGATTTCTCGCATTTCTACAAAAAGAGAATTTCTCAAAGAGCATTAGAGCCTGTATTTAAAACGTGGTAATATGCCCATCAACAATCAAATGATTCTGACAGTAGCAGGAAAACAAAAATAAAAGGAACACAATTTGTCCAACCCAATGAGCGAACTAAGCGAAACCTTTACTCTTGAACCGCAAGATAATGCCCGTTTGCAGGCATTGTGCGGAGCATTTGATGAAAATATCCAGTTGATTGAAAAAGAATTTTTCTTGGATATTGCACGGCGTAATTTTACCTTTACGCTGAAATCGAAAGATCCCAATCCGAAATCTCATCACGCAAAATTATTAAATAAAGTGGCGGCGTTGATCCAAACATTGTATTTGGAAACCGCACCGGTGCGTGGCGTGGTGAAAGAAATTGATTTGTCTGATGTGCATTTAGCCATTCAGGAAAATCGAATGTTATTACAACAAGATAGCGAACAAGCAGAACAAAATGCGGTGCCAAAAGTCTATCAAACCACAATTAAAACCAAGCGTGGCTTAATTAAACCGCGTGGCGCAAATCAGATTCAATATTTGCATAATATTTTGCGTTATGACATTAGTTTTGGTATTGGGCCAGCAGGCACAGGGAAAACTTTTCTTGCTGTGGCGGCTGCGGTGGAAGCCTTAGAGCGACAAGAAGTGCGCCGCATTTTGCTCACTCGCCCTGCGGTGGAAGCCGGGGAGAAATTGGGCTTTTTGCCGGGAGATTTAGGGCAAAAAATTGAGCCTTATTTACGCCCGCTCTATGATGCCTTATTTGAAATGCTAGGCTTTGAAAAAGTGCAGAAATTAATGGAGCGCAATGTGATTGAAATCGCACCGCTGGCTTATATGCGTGGACGCACGTTGAATGATAGCTTTATTATTTTAGATGAAAGCCAAAACACCACCACCGAACAAATGAAAATGTTTTTAACCCGTATCGGGTTTAATTCTAAAGCGGTGATAACGGGCGACATCACGCAAATTGACTTGCCACGCAGCCAAAAATCAGGTTTACGCCACGCCATTGAAGTGCTAGAAAATGTGCCAGAATTGAGCTTTAATTATTTTGACAGTAAAGACATTGTTCGCCACCCAGTGGTTGCCAAAGTGGTGCAAGCCTATGATAAATGGGACGAACAGGAAGAAATTCGCCGTAAAGAACGCGCCTTACAGCGTCAGCAAGAACAGGCGAAACAACAAGCCTTAGAACGAGAAGAAACAGAATGAAAGATGTCATCGTTGATTTACAAATCGCAGTAGAAAATAGCGAAAACTTGCCGACAGAACAACAATTTCAACAATGGGCAACCGCCGCAGTGCAAGCAGAGAACCTGCAACCTGAGATCACCATTCGCGTGGTGGACGAAGCGGAAAGCCAAAGCTTAAACGCCACTTATCGTGGTAAGGATTATCCAACCAACGTGCTTTCCTTTCCTTTTGAATGCCCTGAAGAAGTGGAATTGCCGCTGCTCGGCGATTTAGTGATTTGTCGCCAAGTGGTAGAACGAGAAGCGCAGGAACAAGGCAAACCCTTAATGGCACACTGGGCGCATATGGTCGTACACGGCTGTTTGCATTTGCTGGGCTACGATCATATTGAAGATGATGAAGCAGAAGAAATGGAAAGCCTTGAAACGGAAATAATGCAAGATCTTGGCTTTGCCGATCCTTATTTAGCGGAAAAAGCCTAGCCTTGCAGCCACGTCAGCTTCGTATCTTAGTTGGGGAAAATACGTGCTTACAAACTCAACTTTCCCCTTTATTTTCTGACTTCGCTCGCTTTGAAAAACAAAGTGCGGTGCTTTTTTTTGATGAAAATTGCACCGCACTTTTTCCCGAGCAAAACATCACTCTAATTCCCTTTAGCAAAGCAAAAAATCAGCTTGGGCGCGAACATTGCCTGATTATTTATGATGCCAGACAAAGCCTAAATCTTGATGCCCTTGCCATTGCCGCAGGTACATTGCAAGCGGGCGGGCAGCTTTATTTATTGTTCAACTATTGGCAACATTTAGCCACGCAAATTGATTTGGATAGCCAGCGTTGGAGCGGTGTGCCGCAAGGCATTTGCACACCGAATTTTGTCCAATTTATGCAGCAAAAAGTGCGTGAATACGGCTTTCCTATTTATCAGCAACAAAATGGTGATAGCTTTTTACCAGCACCGCATAACTCAGCCATCGAGCCGATAAAGTCCTTTCATTCTGCCACGCAGGATCAACAACGTATTTTGCAACAATTATTAAATGCTCCGAAAGAAATCAATGTGCTCACCGCCAAGCGTGGACGGGGAAAATCCGCCTTGGCAGGATTATTTGCCGCGCATTTAGACAAGGTGATTCTCACCGCACCAAATAAAAGTGCGGTGCAAATTTTGCAAGATTTTGCTGAGAAAGAGTTACTTTTTATTGCACCTGATGATCTCGCTCAACAAGTGCAACAAGATCCCGATAAATTTAACGATCATTGGTTGATCATTGATGAAGCTGCAATGATCCCGCTACCTTTATTAATGCAGCTCACAGCGCATTTTCGGGCGATTTTATGTACCACCACGATACAAAGCTATGAAGGCACAGGGCGCGGTTTCTTGCTTAAATTTATGCAAAAAAATCACCGCACTTTGCAACATTTTGAACTCAGCACCCCGTTGCGTTGGCGAGCAGATGATCTGATTGAACCTTTTATTTCTGAGTTGCTTTTATTAGAAGCGGAAAGCCAATTAGCTCAGCCTGAGTTTCAGCCTAATTTTGTTCCTAATGCGGATTTGCATTTTCATTGGCATCATAGCCAAAGCCTTTTTCAGAAAGGAGAATATGAAGATTTTTACGGATTGCTGATGCTCGCCCATTATAAGACGTCCCCTGTGGATTTACGCCGTTTGCTCGATGGCAGGCATCAGCAATTTTTACTGGCAAAATCCAATCAGGATTTATTAGGCGCGCTTTGGCTGCTGAATGAAGGGGCAATGCAAGATAGTGCGTTGATTGAAGGCATAATGCAAGGTGTCCGCCGCCCGAAAGGTAATTTGGTGGCGCAAATATTGTGCCAAGCAAGCCTAAATGAAGCAGCGTGCAAGCTGAGTTCAGCACGCATTTCTCGCATTGCTGTGCAACCTAAATGGCAACATCAAGGGATAGGACAGGCGCTAATGGCAGAAGTGAATGAGCCAAGTCTGCAGAGTCAAGATCGCACGCAAGATTTTTTATCGGTGAGCTTTGGCTACACGCCCGAGCTTGCTCAATTCTGGCAAAAGTGCGGGTTTAATTTGGTTTATTTAGGCAGCCATAAAGAAGCCAACAGCGGTTGTTATAGCGCGATTAGCGTAAAAGGCGTAAGCCGCGCAGGGCAAGATTTTTGTACAAAATTGTTAGCACAATTTGAGCGAGATATTCCTTTATCCTTCCACCCTTTAGCCACGCAGCTATGCCCACAAGGGCTGCAAACAAGAGATTTTTCTCTGAATGAACAAGACATCAAAGCGTTACATTATTTTGCTTATTATCAACGAAATTTAGCCAGCACGATCCCGGCTATTCGCCGTTTATTATGGGGCAATCAAGGGGAAACATTGCCTTTATTGTCGGCTTATTGTGAACAAAAAATCTTACCAAGCACGGGCAAAAAGCAATGGTTGCAAGCTTGTCGCGAAGAAGTAAAACGGTGGTTGCAAAAGCAAAAAATTCTTTTATGATAAGGCATACATAAGGCAAAGAATAAATCGCAAAATAGGGGGAAATAATGGCAAATCAACAAAAAGGTGTGCTGCGCAGATTATGGGATAAATACAGCGAATTTTGCAAAGAATTGGGGATCGATCAAGGCGCTTGCCGCAGTTGTGTGCCAGTGGTGAAATTTGATGAAGATCCACCGAAAAAAGCGGAGCAAGAGAAAGCAGCTAAATCTTAGGATCAGATCGCGATCTTTACATTTCTCACTTTTCAATCATTTCTTACAAAGCCATTTGGCGCGTTGCTCAAATGGCTTTCTTTTTGGGCGAAATATACAAATCTTTACATAAGATCCGGATCAAACTGCTTGCAACTTAGTCAAACTAATACTAAACTTACAAATAAGTGGTAAAAAGTGGTGTTTTGTGGTAAAAATTGCGAAATTCTGTAAAAAATAACCGCACTTATTTTTAACAAGAGATCTCAAACAATGTTTCGTGGCGCATCATCGGTAAATTTGGATTCAAAGGGACGGCTTGCCATTCCTACCCGTTACCGTGCCGAGATCCTAGAAAAAAATAATGGGCAAATGGTTTGTACCGTGGATATTCGTCAACCTTGCTTGTTACTTTATCCCTTAGATGAATGGGAAGTTGTTGAGCAAAAATTATTAAGTTTGTCGAATTTTGATCCTGTGCAACGGAGTTTACAACGTGTGATGCTTGGTTATGCCACAGAATGTGAGCTGGATAGCGTAGGGCGAATTTTAATTAGCTCGCCATTACGCCAGCACGCGAAACTAGAAAAAAGCACGATGTTAGTCGGTCAGCTTAACAAATTTGAAATTTGGAGCGAGCTAGAATGGCACGCACAGATTCAACAAGATATGGCACTTGGTGCAAGTGGGCAACTTGCGCAATCTCCTGAATTGATCACGCTGTCATTATAAGAGAAGGGTAACTTCCAAAAAAGAACAGCGGCACTAGCAGAGATAAGCGGTGTCTTCGGACTCCGCTTATCTCATTTTACTATTTAATTTTTTATTATTTATTAAAAAGTTATGAACGCGCAGAACCTTTTTTCTTCACCTGAACATTTCACCGTTTTATTAAATGAAGCGGTGGACGGTTTGGCGTTGAAAGAAAAAGGCATCTATATTGATGGCACTTTTGGGCGCGGCGGTCATTCTCGTCTGATTTTATCTCGCTTATCCAAAGATGGCAGATTAATCGCCATTGATCGCGATCCACGTGCGATTGTGGCGGCAGCGCAAATTCAAGATCCACGTTTTCAGATCGAACACAATAGCTTTTCCGAGATCCCTGAGATCTGCGAAAAATTAGGTTTAGTTGGTAAAATTGACGGTATTTTGCTCGATCTTGGCGTATCTTCCCCTCAATTAGATGAAGCTGAGCGCGGTTTTAGTTTTATGAAAGATGGTCCGCTTGATATGCGAATGGATACCACCCAAGGTTTATCGGCGGCCGAATGGTTGCAACAGGTTTCTGAGCAAGATTTAGCTTGGGTATTGAAAACCTTTGGTGAAGAGCGTTTTGCTAAGCGCATTGCACAAGCCATTGTTAATTATAATAAAAATGCACGTCAAAACGGCACAGAACCACTTAATCGCACCTTGCAATTAGCTGAGCTGATTGCGCAATCGGTTCCTTTTAAAGATAAATATAAACACCCAGCTACGCGTAGTTTTCAGGCAATTCGTATTTTCATTAATTCTGAATTAGAAGAGCTAGAACGTGTCTTGCAAGGGGCTTTACAAGTATTAGCGCCACAAGGACGTTTGTCGATCATCAGCTTCCATTCCCTTGAAGATCGTATGGTGAAACATTTTATGCGTAAGCAAAGCAAGGGCGAAAGTTTGCCGAAAGGCTTGCCGCTGCGTGAAGATCAAATTCAGCGTAGCCAAACCTTAAAAACCATTGGCAAGGCGATTATGCCAAGTGAACAAGAAATTGCCCAAAATGCCCGCTCAAGAAGTGCGGTGCTGCGTATTGCGGAGAGAGTATAAAAATGGTTGAAAATTCAGAACGTTATCCATTGCGTAGCATTATTGCCGAAGATCTCTTTGCCTCAAATAAATTAGTGATGGCGTTAATGGTATTGGTGATTGTGAGTGCATTAAGCACCATTTGGATTACTCACAAAACGCGTGGCTTGATCGCGGAAAAAGGTGAATTAGTGTTGCAACACCAAGCCTTGGAAAATGAATTTTTAAATCTTAAGTTAGAAGAAGCAACCCAAAGCGATAATACCCGTGTTGAGGCGATTGCTACGGGAAAATTACAGATGAAACGTGTTGTGCCAGAACAAGAAGTTTTGTTATTGGAATAATTAATAGACCCTAAGGTGCAAAATGATCAAGAAGAAAAATCACAGAACAAAGCGTAGCACCAGCACAGGCAGTGCAATTAAACGCAACAAACCTAAAATTTCCTACCATAATAGTTTTTTGAAAGGTCGTTTTTATTGGTCGATCGCCGCTGTTGTACTTGGGTTAAGTGCCTTGATTGCACGCGCGGCTTATATACAAGTGGTAAATGCCGATCCACTGGCTGATGAGGCGGATAAACGCTCAGTGCGTACTCAGCAAGTGCTTTCTGTGCGTGGTTCAATCTTAGATCGCAATGGACAACTTCTTTCTGTCAGCGTACCGATGTATTCTGTGGTGGCTGATGCTAAATTCGTGTTTGAAGAAAATTCTTTGCAAGATAAAGAACGTTGGCAAGCACTCGCCAAAGCCCTTGGCGTTTCTTATAGCAATTTAATTAAGCGTGTGGAAAAAGATCCTTCTTCTCGCTTTGTATATTTATCTCGTCAGGTTTCCCCAACCGTTGCTGATTATGTTAAACAACTGAAAATCAAAGGTGTAGTGTTAAAAACAGAAGCACGCCGTTTTTATCCAAGAGTGGAAGAAACCGCCCATTTGATCGGCTACACCAATATTGATGGTGAAGGCATTGAAGGCATTGAGAAAAGTTTTAACTCATTATTGGTGGGTAAATCAGGCTCTCGCACCTATCGCAAGGACAAATTTGGACATGTAGTGGAAGACATCGCCGATGTTAAAAAATATGACGCACACGATGTTACCTTGAGTATTGATGAAAAATTGCAATCAATGGTTTACCGCGAAATCAAAAAAGCGGTGGCAGAAAATAAGGCAGAATCAGGAACCGCGGTGTTAGTGGATATTCGCACAGGTGAAGTGCTCGCAATGGTCAATGCCCCTTCCTACAATCCAAATAATCGTGCTGGTGTAAAAGCTGATTTAATGCGAAACCGTGCCATTACTGATACCTTTGAGCCGGGTTCAACAGTAAAACCTTTTGTGGTTTTGACCGCACTTCAAAATGGCGTAGTAAAACGTAACGAAGTGATTAACACAGGGCCGCTAGTGCTAAATGGACACGAAGTCAAAGACGTTGCACCAAGAGATCGCCAAACCCTTGATGAAATTTTGGAAAACTCCAGTAACCGTGGTGTGAGCCGCTTAGCTTTGCGTATGCCACCAAGCGCGTTAATGGAAACTTACCAAAACGCAGGTTTAGGCAAACCAACAGATTTAGGCTTGATTGGTGAGCAATCAGGGATCTTAAATGCAAATCGTAAACGTTGGGCTGAGATTGAACGTGCCAACGTTGCCTATGGTTATGGTTTGAATGCAACGCCGTTACAAATTGCACGCGCCTATGTTACCTTAGGCAGTTTCGGGATTTATCGCCCACTTTCCATTACCAAGGTTGATCCACCTGTGATCGGGCAGCGCGTTTTCCCTGAAAAAATCACCCGTGAAGTGGTGAATATGATGGAAAAAGTGGCAATCAAAAATAAACGCGCAATGGTGGAAGGCTATCGCGTTGGGATCAAAACAGGGACAGCGAAAAAGCTAGAAAAAGGTCGCTATGTGGATAAATATATTGCTTATACCGCAGGCATTGCGCCAGTCAGTAACCCACGTTATGCCCTGATTGTTTTAATTAATGATCCGAAAGCAGGGCAATATTATGGTGGGGCGGTTTCTGCACCATTGTTCTCAAATATTATGGGCTATGCGTTACGAATGAATAACGTTCCGCCTGATGCGGTGGAGCAACAAAAAGTCGCTAAACGCACCGTTCGTTTAAATACTCAGAAAAAAGATGAAACAACGAACTAATTTTTGATCAAGGAAAAATAATGAAAAAACTCACCGCACTTTTGGGGATCGATCATTTGCCCCAAGAAGTTGAGCTGACCGAAATGACGTTAGACAGCCGCTCTGCAAAGACTGGCTGTCTTTTCGTTGCTATAAAAGGGCATCAAACGGACGGCAGAAACTACATTCCGCAAGCTATTGCTAATGGCGCAAGTGCGGTGCTTTTTGAAGCAGATTTTGCGCAGCAACACTTAACCGTCAAAATGGAACAAGGCATTCCGCTTATTGCCTATTATGAATTACCGCAACATTTATCGCGTCTTGCAGGGCAATTTTATAATGATCCTTCAGCCCATTTAACCCTCGTTGGCGTAACAGGAACGAATGGCAAAACCACGGTGGCTCAGCTTGTGGCACAGTGGGCGAACTTGCTTGGACATAAAAGTGCAGTAATGGGAACCATTGGCAATGGCTTGCTTGGGCAAATTAAGGAAGCGGCAAATACCACGGGTTCAGCCATTGAAATTCAGTCCACCCTTGCGGAATTTGTACAGGCTGGCGCAGATTTTGCCGCCATTGAAGTGTCATCACACGGCTTGGTGCAACATCGTGTTGAAGCACTGCAATTTGCCGTGGCTATTTTTACCAACCTGAGTCGTGATCATCTTGATTATCACCACACAATGGAAAATTATGCTGCTGCGAAATACCGTTTATTCAGCGAGTTAAATAGCGCGCATCAGGTGATTAACGCTGATGATCCTGTGGGCGCACAATGGTTACAGCAATTACCCAATGCAATTGCGGTGAGCTGCAAAGCGGATTATCAACCAAACCATAAACAATGGCTCAAAGCAGAACAAGTTCAATTCCATAATCAAGGTGCGATTATTCATTTCACGTCTAGTTGGGGCGAGGGTGAATTACATAGCCCATTGATTGGCGCATTTAATGTCAGCAATTTATTATTTGCTTTCGCCAGTCTGCTTGCCTTAGGTTATTCTTTAAACGAACTTTGTCAACGTGCGGGGAAATTACAAGGTGTTTGTGGGCGAATGGAACGTTTGAATGCGACAAATCAAGCCACGGCAATCGTGGATTATGCCCACACGCCAGATGCCTTAGAAAAAGCCTTGCAAGCGGCACGTTTGCATTGTGAAGGGGCGCTTTATTGCGTGTTTGGTTGCGGTGGTGATCGGGATATAGGGAAGCGTCCGCAAATGGCACACATTGCAGAGCAGTTTGCTGATTTTGTGATTGTTACAGACGACAATCCACGCACGGAAGATGCAGAAACTATTATGCAAGACATTCAAGCGGGATTTGTGGATTTAAGCAAGGTACAGATTATTCATCAGCGTGATCAAGCGATTCAACAAGCACTTAGAATGGCGCAACCGCAAGATGTGGTGCTGATTGCCGGCAAAGGCCACGAAGATTACCAAATTATTGGCACAACGAAATTGCCGTTTTCCGATCAAGCGACAGTAAAACAATATTTTAGTGAAACAAAATGATTAAATTAACCACCCAACAATTGGCTGATATTCTCAATGGCACGCTTTATGGTGATGAGCGTGTCGCGATTGAAAATATCAGCACGGATACCCGTCAAGCCAATCCGCAAGGGCTATTTTTTGCCTTAAAAGGTGAGCGTTTTGATGGTCATCAATATTTAGCCAATGCCGTGGAACAAGGCGCATTGGCGCTGATCGTAGATCATCAATGTGAAATAGATGTGCCACAAATTGTTGTGGCGGACACTCGCCTTGCCTTAGGGCTGCTAGGTAAATGGCTAAAAGCACAAATTAACCCTTTAACAGTGGCGATCACGGGATCATCAGGCAAAACCACGGTGAAAGAAATGACTGCCGCCATTTTGCAACAAAGTGCGGGGGATTTTTCCCGAGTTTTATTTACCAACGGTAATTTCAATAATGATATTGGCGTGCCACTAACCTTATTACGCCTTACTCCACAGCATAAATTTGCGGTGATTGAATTGGGCGCCAATCATCTAGGTGAAATTGCGTACACCACGGAATTAGTACGTCCTAACGTGGCGATGGTGAATAATGTGGCCGCTGCGCATTTGGAAGGTTTTGGTAGTCTTGCAGGCGTGGCACAAGCCAAAGGCGAAATCTATCAAGGGCTTGCGCAACAAGGCATCGCCTTGATTAATTTAGATTGCAATTATCTGGCGGATTGGCAAAAGAATATTGGCGATCACCAAGTGCGGTCGTTTTCTTTAACAAATTCACAAGCGGATTTTTATGCCACGGATATTCAGCTCAACGGGCAAGGATCGCAATTTACCTTACACAGCCCACAGGGCGAGATTGCTATTCAGTTGCCTTATTTAGGCGAGCATAACATCAGCAATGCATTGGCAGCTGCGGCGTTAGCAATGAATGTGGGCGCAAGCCTTTCTGATGTGCAGCAGGGCTTGGCAAAAGGCACAAAAGTGAAAGGGCGTTTATTCCCGATTCAGCCTTGCGAAAATTTATTGTTACTCGATGACACTTATAACGCCAATGTGGATTCCTTGCAGTCGGCGATTCAAGTGTTACAAAAATATCCCGCTTTTCGCATTTTAATAGTTGGCGATATGGCAGAATTAGGCGAAAATAGTCAGCTTTGCCATCAGCAAGTGGGCGAGGCGGCGAAAGCGGCACAGCTTGATTATGTGGTGAGCTATGGCGAACACAGCGCGGTAATTTCAGCGCAATGTGGCGGAATGCACTTCATCGATCAAGGGCGATTAGTGGATTTTATTCGTCCGATAATTGCAGAAAAACTGTCGCAAAATCAAAACGTAGTGGTGTTAGCCAAAGGCTCTCGCCGAATGCAATTAGAAAATGTAATTGAATTATTAAAGGATAATTTCCAATGTTAGTTTGGCTCGCGGAATATCTCCAGCAATATCAAAGTGGCTTTAATGTCGTTTCTTATATTACCGTGCGTGCGATCTTAGCTTTATTGACTGCACTATTAATTTCTTTATGGATTGGCCTTAAAGTGATTCGTCGCTTACAAATCCTAAAATTTGGCCAAGAAGTGCGTAATGATGGCCCTGAAAGCCATTTAAGCAAAAAAGGCACGCCAACGATGGGCGGTATTATGATTTTATTTGCCATTACCGTTAGTACCTTGCTGTGGGCAAATTTAGCCAATCCTTATGTTTGGTTTAGTTTGTTTGTGTTGCTCGGTTATGGCGCAGTGGGTTTTGTGGACGATTACCGCAAAATCACCCGCAAAAACACGGACGGCTTAATTGCACGCTGGAAATATTTTTGGCTATCAGCCATTGCGCTCGTTGCGGTATTTGGTATGTATGCTGTGGGGAAAGATACCGATGCCACGCGCCTTGTCGTACCATTCTTTAAAGAAGTGATGCCGCAGCTTGGCTTGTTCTATATCGTGTTGGCCTATTTTGTGATTGTAGGGACAAGTAACGCGGTGAATTTAACAGACGGCTTAGACGGCCTTGCCATTATGCCAACTGTCTTTGTGGCAGGGGCATTTGCTTTAATTGCGTGGGCAACAGGTAACGTAGAATGGTCAAATTATTTGTATATTCCGCATATTAAATACACTTCTGAACTGGTGGTGTTCTGTACCGCCATTGTCGGTGCAGGCTTAGGCTTCCTCTGGTTTAATACTTACCCTGCGCAAGTGTTTATGGGCGATGTGGGATCGCTCGCACTAGGGGGGGCATTAGGTGTGGTGGCCGTGCTAGTTCGCCAGGAATTTTTATTAGTGATTATGGGCGGTGTGTTTGTAATGGAAACTCTGTCTGTAATTTTGCAAGTGGGTTCTTACAAACTGCGTAAACAGCGTATTTTCCGTATGGCACCTATTCACCATCATTTTGAATTAAAAGGCTGGCCTGAACCGCGCGTGATTATTCGCTTTTGGATTATTTCCCTAATGCTTGTATTACTTGGCTTGGTTACTTTGAAGTTACGTTAAAAAGGTTAAGAGCAAACAATGAATCAATATCAAGATAAAAATATCTGTGTGGTGGGCTTGGGCAAAACAGGATTGTCTTGCGTGGACTATTTACTTGCGCAACAAGCCAAGGTGCGCGTGATGGATACCCGCCAATCGCCAGCGGGTGTGGAACAATTACCTTCAAATGTGCCAGTGCATACGGGCGGCTTAAACCCACAATGGTTGCTGGAAAGCGATATGATTGTAATCAGCCCGGGGCTTGCAGTAAAAACACCAGAAATTTATACCGCACTTCAAGCAGGCGTTGAAGTGGTGGGCGATATTGAATTGTTCTGCCGTGCTGCCGATAAACCGATTATTGCCATTACAGGTTCAAACGGCAAAAGCACGGTAACCACCTTAGTAGCAGAAATGGCGAAAGCGGCCGGCTTAACGGTGGGAATGGGCGGAAATATTGGCATTCCTGCCCTTTCTTTGCTTGAACAAAATCACGATATTTATGTGCTGGAGCTATCAAGTTTCCAACTGGAAACCACTTACAGCTTAAAAGCCATTGCCGCTACCGTATTAAATGTGAGCGAAGATCATATGAATCGCTATGTGGATTTAGAAGATTATCGCCAAGCCAAATTAAAAATTTATCATCATTGCCAAACCGCGGTGATTAATGCAGAAGATCCGTTAACCCAACAAGACGGCACAGAGCGAGCGAAGCACCAAGTGAGCTTTGGCGAAACGAACGCAGATTATTGGCTAAAAAGCGAAAACGGTAAGCAATATTTAATGGCTTATGAAGAAATGATTTTACCTTGCGATGAAATAAAATTGACGGGGCGCCATAATTATATGAATGCACTGGCCGCGATTGCTCTTGCACAAAGTGCGGGGATAAATTTGCAAGGTATTTGCACCGCACTTCGTGAATTTACAGGGCTAGATCACCGTTTTCAATTAGCGCATTTTGCCCAAAGCGTGCGTTGGATTAACGATTCCAAAGCGACTAATGTGGGTAGCACCGTGGCAGCGCTCACCGGCTTACAAGTGTCGGGTAAACTTTATTTATTACTTGGTGGTGATGGCAAAGGCGCTGATTTTTCTGAACTCGCCGCGTTGATTAATCAACCGCATATTGAATGTTATTGTTTTGGACAAGATGGCGGAAAATTGGCTCAACTTTCGCAGCAAAGCTATTTGTTTGACACAATGGAACAAGCGATAGAAGCCTTTCGTTCGCAACTCAAATCAGGCGATATGGTCTTGCTTTCCCCAGCTTGTGCGAGCCTTGATCAATTCGCCTCATTTGAAAAGCGTGGCGAAGAATTTACCCGCTTAGCCAAATTAAGTTAGAGAATCATCAATGCAGTTTATTGAAAATTTAAAAGCCCATTCAAGAATTACGCCAAATAATTTGCTCTACGACAGAGCATTATTATGGCTCTTTGTGAGTTTGCTCGTGATTGGATTGATCGCAGTATCCTCTGCGTCAATTCCCGTGGGAGCGAGATTATTCAATGACTCTTTCTATTTTGCAAAACGTGATGCCATCTATGTTGTGCTATCAATTTTTGCTTGCTATACCGTATTAAATATTCCAACGACTTTCTGGGAAAAGTATTATGGCTATATTTTTTGGATTGCAATGATTTTGCTCGTTATGGTGCTTATTCCTGGAATTGGCTCAAGAATTAATGGGGCTAGACGTTGGATTCCAATGATCTTCTTTAATTTCCAGCCGGCTGAATTTGCTAAGTTGGCACTCACTTGTTTCCTTGCTAGCTACTTTACCCGCCGTTATGACGAAGTGCGTAGCCGCAAGCTCAGTGCATTCAAGCCCTTAGTCGTAATGGGATTATTGGGCGGTTTATTATTATTGCAACCCGATCTAGGAAGTACCGTTGTTTTATTTGTGATTACCTTTGGTTTACTTTGGATTGTGGGGGCGAATTTCTGGCAGTTCTTTGCCTTGGCTTGTTCTGGTGTCTTGCTTGTATTATGGCTAGCGATTTCATCGGCTTACCGACTGAAACGTTTAACGGGATTTATGGACCCTTTTAAAGACCCTTATGGCACAGGTTTTCAGCTTTCAAACTCATTAATGGCGTTTGGACGAGGGGAGATTACAGGCGAAGGACTGGGAAATTCCATTCAAAAATTAGAATATTTACCAGAAGCGCATACTGATTTTGTGATGGCAGTCATTGGTGAAGAATTTGGCTTAATCGGCATTCTCTTTGTGATCACATTGTTAGCGTTATTAGTGTTTAGAGCAATGAAAATAGGACGAGAATCATTGCAACTAGAACAGCGTTTCAAAGGATTTTTAGCTTTCGGCATTAGTTTTTGGATTTTCTTCCAAGGCTTCGTAAATTTAGGCATGGCATTAGGTTTGTTGCCAACCAAAGGGCTGACTTTCCCATTGGTGAGTTATGGCGGATCAAGTTTGATTATTATGTCTGTCAGTATCGGGATTTTATTACGCATTGATCACGAAAATCGACTAATGCGAAGTGGACACGCACGTTTGCGTGATGATTAAGAAAAAGGACACATTGTGGCACAACAAAAAAAACGTTTATTGGTGATGGCAGGTGGAACTGGCGGACACGTTTTCCCTGCGATTGCCGTTGCACAATATTTACAGCAACAGGGTTGGGAGATCTGTTGGCTTGGCACGCAAGATCGTATGGAAGCACAATTAGTGCCGAAACACGGTATCCCGATTAAATTTATCCAAATTTCGGGCTTGCGTGGCAAAGGCATAAAAGCGTTGCTTGCTGCACCATTTAAAATTGTACGTGCGATTTTCCAAGCGAAAAAAATTATTCAAGAATATCAGCCTAATGCCGTGCTTGGTATGGGTGGTTATGTTTCAGGGCCGGGTGGCGTGGCAGCAAAATTATGCGGTGTACCTATTGTGTTGCACGAACAAAATGCCGTGGCAGGGCTAACAAATTCTTGGTTAGCCAAAATTGCGACTCGGGTGTTGCAAGCCTTTCCTAACACCTTTCCAAATACGGAAGTGGTGGGCAACCCTGTGCGTCAATCCTTGTTTGAAATGCCAAGTCCTGCACAGCGTTTCGCTAAGCGTTTAGGCAAATTAAGAGTGCTTGTGGTGGGTGGCAGCCAAGGGGCGCGCGTGTTAAATCTCACTTTGCCGAAAGTGGTGGAAGCCTTAGAGGATAAATTGACCGCTCGCCATCAAGTGGGGGCAAATATGTCAGAAAAAATCACCGCACTTTATCCTCAAGGCGCTGATGTACAAGTAACGGATTTTATTGATGATATGGCAGAAGCCTATGGCTGGGCGGATATTGTGATTTGTCGTTCAGGCGCATTAACGGTGTGCGAACTTGCCGCCGTAGGGACGCCCGCAATTTTCGTGCCATTCCAACATAAAGACAGACAACAATATTTGAATGCGAAATATTTAGCGGACGTGGGCGCAGCCAAAATTATCGAACAAAAAGATCTCACGCCAGAAGCACTGATCGAGATGTTGAACCAATTTGATCGTAGCCAATTATTAACAATGGCGGAAAAAGCCAAGGCAATGGCAACACCAAAATCTGCTCAGCAAGTAGCAGAAGTGATTATTAATGTGGCGAAATAAAAGAATAACAAGAGGCAGAGCAATGAAAGAATTTCAAAAACGAGTAAGACAAACCGTGCCAGAAATGCGCCGTGTGAAACAAATTCATTTTGTCGGCATTGGTGGTGCGGGAATGGGTGGTATCGCGGAAGTCTTGTTGAATGAAGGTTACCAAGTAACAGGATCGGATATTGCGGAAAATGCGGTAACCCAACGCTTAAGTGCGTTAGGTGCAAAAATATATTTTTCTCACCAAGCAGCCAATGTTGATGGTGCAAGTGTGGTGGTGGTATCCAGCGCCATTAAAGATGATAATGTAGAAGTGGTGGAAGCGCACAATAACCGTATTCCTGTGATTCAACGTGCGCAAATGTTAGCGGAAATTATGCGTTTCCGTCACGGCATTGCCATTGCGGGGACACACGGTAAAACCACAACAACCGCAATGATCTCAATGATTTATGCGCAGGCAGGGCTTGATCCGACTTTCGTAAATGGCGGATTGGTGAAATCAGCTGGCACAAATGCTCATTTAGGCGCAAGCCGTTATTTAATCGCGGAAGCGGATGAAAGCGATGCGTCTTTTTTACACTTACAACCAATGGTTTCGGTGGTGACCAATATTGAGCCTGACCATATGGAAACCTATCACGGTGATTTTGAAGAAATGAAACAAACCTATGTGAATTTCTTGCATAATTTACCCTTTTATGGCTTAGCGGTAATGTGTGCAGATGATCCTGTGCTACTTGAGTTGATTCCAAAAGTTGGACGTCAAGTGATCACTTATGGTTTTAGCGAAAATGCGGATTATCGCATTGAAGATTATCAGCAAACAGGCTTTCAAGGGCATTACACCGTGGTTACGCCTCAAGGTGAACGCGTCAATGTATTGCTTAACGTACCAGGTAAGCATAATGCGTTAAATGCAACCGCAGCCTTTGCCGTGGCAAAAGAAGAGGGTATTAGCAACGAGGCTATTTTAGCTGCCTTAGCGGATTTCCAAGGCGCAGGACGCCGTTTTGATCAGCTTGGTCAGTTTATTCGTCCTAACGGAAAAGTGATGTTAGTGGACGATTATGGGCATCACCCAACAGAAGTGGACGTAACCATTGAAGCAGCGAAAAAAGGTTGGGAAAACAAACGAATTGTGATGATTTTCCAACCGCACCGTTATTCGCGTACGCGAGATTTATTTGATGATTTTGTGCAAGTACTATCTCAAGTTGATGTGCTATTAATGCTTGATGTGTATGCTGCAGGTGAAGCACCGATTGCTGGGGCTGATAGCCGTTCGTTATGCCGTTCTATTCGTAATTTAGGTAAAGTTGATCCGATTTTTGTGGCTGAACAAGAAAGTCTTGCGGAAATTTTGGATCAGGTTATTCAAGACGGTGATTTAATTTTGGCGCAAGGCGCTGGCAATGTGAGTAAACTATCCCGTCAATTAGCCGATAAGTGGACAGAAAATTAATTGGAAGTAGTATGAAAAAAACATTAAAACAAGAAAAAATTGCCGTGTTACTTGGCGGAACTTCTGCCGAGCGTGAGGTTTCACTTAATTCAGGCGAAGCCGTGCTTAATGCGTTAAAAAGCCTTGGTTATGACGCGCACCCGATCGATCCGAAAACCTTTCCTGTGGCGGAATTAAAACAACAGGGCTTTGATCGTGTATTCAATATTTTGCACGGCCGCGGTGGGGAAGACGGCACAATGCAAGGCTTGCTTGAGCAAATTGGTATTCCTTACACAGGCTGTGGCGTAATGGCATCTGCCTTAACAATGGATAAAATGCGGACCAAAATGTTGTGGAAAGCTTTTGGTTTGCCAGTGGCGAATATGGAAATCGTAACAAAATCAACAGTATCCGAACTAAATCCTGCCGCAGTTGTCGAAAAATTAGGTCTGCCGTTAATGGTAAAACCTTCGTTAGAAGGTTCAAGTGTAGGGCTAAGAAAAGTCAATCAACTTGATGAATTACAAAGTGCGGTGGAATTTGCCTTAGGTTTTGACGATACCATTTTGATTGAAGAATGGCTTGCAGGTGATGAATTTACTGTGCCTGTTTTAGATAATGAAGTATTGCCAGCGATCAAAATCGTGCCTGAAGGTGAGTTTTATGATTATGAAGCGAAATATGTTTCCGATAATACGCAATATTTTTGTCCAGCAGGTTTAACTGATGAACGCGAGCAAGAATTACGTCAATTAGTGAAGCGTGCTTATGATGCAGTAGGTTGTCGTGGTTGGAGCCGTATTGATGTGATGATGGACGGTGAAGGACAATTCCGCTTAGTGGAAGTGAACACTAACCCAGGAATGACCAGCCATAGTTTATTCCCAAAATCAGCCGCAACGGTGGGTTATTCTTTTGAACAGCTTGTAGAGAAAATTTTGGAGCTTAGTGTTTAATGAAGTTATGGCGACATAAAGCGACACAAAGCATACGCACTGGAGAGCCAAGAGCTCGCTTTTTTATGCAGGTCAAGCCATTAATTGTGCTATTATGTCTAGGGTTAATGTTTTATGTTTACTCAAATTGGCAAAATTGGCTCGAAAAACTAGATGATCGCCCTATTAGTGCCTTTAATCTCGTAGGAACACCGGCATTCACCACTGATGAAGATGTGCGTGATATGCTGATAAAAATGGGCGATCTTAAAGGTTTCTTTGGGCAAGATGTGAGTTTAGTGCGTGAGCAAATCCAAAAAATGCCTTGGGTTAAACAAGCCGTAGTGAGAAAAATCTGGCCTGACCGACTAAACATTTTGGTCAGTGAATATACGCCTGTCGCCGTTTGGAACGATAATGAATTTTTATCTAGCGATGGCGTGGTATTCAAATTACCAGTGGATAAATTACAGGATAAAAATTTACCGCACTTAGCAGGGCCGGATTATCAAAGTTTAGTGGTGTTAGATGCGTGGAAAAAGATTTACCAAGATCTAAAAACAAAAGGGCTAACATTAAAATCCGTTGCCATTGATGATCGAGAGGCTTGGCAATTAGAACTTGATAATGGCGTATTATTAAAATTGGGACGGGGAGAGTGGAAAAGCAAACTCGATCGTTTTGCCACCATTTATCCGCAAATTGAAGTTCCTGAAAATAAAAAGTTATCCTATGTCGATCTCCGCTATAAAGTAGGGGCTGCCGTAGGAATGGTTGATATAAACGAATAATTTTACCTGATAAGAAGTTAGAAAATGGCAAAGATTGTGGAATCAAAAACGATTGTTGGATTGGAAGTCGGTACTTCTAAAGTCGTCGCTGTTGTGGGTGAAGTGTTGCCAGACGGCGTAGTGAATATCTTAGGCGTGGGAAGCTGCCCTTCCAAGGGCATTGATAAAGGTAGCATTACTGACCTAAACGCAGTGGTTACCTCAATTCAACGGGCAATCGAGGCGGCGGAATCCGTGGCAGATTGCCAAATTATAAGCGTTACCTTGGCGATTACGGGCGATCACATTCAAAGCTTAAATGAAAGCGGTTTTGTGCCGATTGTTGAAGGTGAAGTTACGCAAGAGGAAATTGATTCCGCAATGCACACCGCCAGCTCAGTGAGAATGGGCGAAGGGCTTTCCTTATTGCATATTATTCCGCAAGAATATGCCGTAGATAAACAGGTAAATATTAAAGATCCTCTAGGCTTACAGGGCGTTCGTTTAAAAGCGCAAGCGCATTTGATCGCCTGCCATCAGGATTGGCAAAACAACCTTAAAAAAGCGGTAGAACGCTGTAAATTAAAAGTAGATAAAATCGTTTATTCGGGCGTGGCATCAGGTTGCTCCGTGCTAACGGAAGATGAAAAAGATCTTGGCGTGTGCTTAATTGATTTCGGTGCTGGCACAATGGACATTGTGGTTTACACCAACGGCGCATTGCGTTTTAGTAAAGTAATTCCTTATGCAGGAAATCGTGTTACCGATGACATCGCCTATGCCTGCGAAACCTCAAGAACAGAAGCTGAACGCATTAAAGTGAATTACAGCAGTGCGTGGAATCCTCCATCTTCACACCCAGAAAAGCGAATTGAAGTGGCAGGCATCGGTGGACGAGCACCGCGCGTGCTAACAAAAGAACAATTATCGGTTGCGACTTCTGCGCGTTATGAAGAATTATTAGGCTTAGTTCGCCAAGAATTAAACCAATTACAGTACGAACTTGAAAGCAAACAAATGAAGTTTGAATTAATCGCCGGTATTGTAATTACTGGTGGTGGCGCACAGATTGAAGACTTAAAACAATGTGCAATGAAAGTGTTTGGAATGCAAGTGCGTATCGGTAGCCCATTAAATATTACCGGCTTAACCGATTATGTAAATAAACCGCAATATTCTACCGTTGTGGGGTTATTACAATATAACCATAATGATGAAGATGAAAGCCCAATTAACGAACAATATGGCTCAGGAGAGAGTGTTTTAGGGGCATTCTGGTCAGGATTGAAAAAAGTTGTAAATAAAGTGCGGTCAGAATTTTAACCACTTTTATTTAAAATGGGAGAAACAAAATGAATGATACATTATTGATCAGCGTGCTTGGTATCGGAACTTATGGCACAAAAGCACTCCATATGATTATGGATAAAATGCAGAAAAACGATCAAGACGATACGTTCATTACCGCACCAAATAGCAATGAATTTGCGTTTTATGCCATAGATAACGATAAAGAAGTGCTTAATTCAAGTAACGCGCAAGATAGCTTATTGCTCAGTGATGAATTAAATCAAGAATCTTTGGCGGATCAACAAGTAGAAGAAAAATTACGCCAAATGGTGGGCGACAGCGATTTTGTTATCTTGGTTTCAGCCGTTGGAGGTAACACATCGTCAATGGTGATTGCAACGGTTGCAGATAGACTTAACGCAATGAAAATCCCAATGGCGGCGGTAGTCGTGAAACCGTTTGAGTTTGAAGAGCAAAAACGTATCAATAATGCAGAGGTTGCGATCAGCAAATTGGAAAAATTAGTTACAACCCTTAAAGTGTTAAATAATAACGAAGCGATCGCAAAAACTGATAATCAACCTTCAAAACAACTGTTTGCCCAAGCGGATAGTGAATTGGTTGAGTTCGTATTAAGTTTTAGTGAAAAACATTTTATTGCTTAAAAATAAAAGTGCGGTGGAAAATTTACGATTTTTTCGACTTCTTTTATTATTTTTGGGAATTTTTAGCAATAAAGTGCGGTCAGAATTTTGAGAATTTTTATTTTTCATCTACAATAAGAGCAATTTAAGTTTTAATTTTGTGCCAGCAAATCTTGGCATTAACGGAGAATAACTATGTTTGAACCAGTGGATTATGATCTTGGTGATATGAACGGCGCACTGATTAAAGTCGTTGGTGTTGGTGGTGGTGGCGGTAATGCCGTAAACCATATGGTTGCTAATATGATTAAAAACGATATTGGCGGCACGTTAGTGGGCGCTGATGAATTAGCTTTCCCAACAACAAATGACGAACACGATAGAATTATTTTCTATGCCGTAAACACAGATGCGCAAGCATTGCGTAAAAGCAATGTGCAACAAACTGTTCAAATCGGTGGTTCAACAACTAAAGGACTTGGTGCGGGTGCGAACCCAAATGTGGGGCGTAAAGCCGCAGAAGATGATCAAGATGCCATTCGTGCAATGCTTGAAGGGGCTGATATGGTGTTTATCGCCGCGGGTATGGGCGGTGGTACAGGAACAGGTGCTGCACCAATTGTTGCGCAAATTGCAAAAGAATTAGGTATTTTGACTGTTGCCGTAGTAACCAAGCCTTTCTCATTTGAAGGTAGAAAGCGTATGCAATTTGCTGAAATGGGAATTAAAGAGCTTTCTAAACACGTTGATTCTTTGATCATCATTCCAAATGAGAAGTTATTAAAAGTATTAGGTAAAAACATCAGCTTAGTGAATGCTTTTGCTGCTGCAAATGATATTCTCCGTAATGCAGTAACAGGTATTTCCGATATGATTACTTCTCCGGGTCTAATCAACGTAGACTTTGCAGACGTTCGTACCGTAATGTCTGAAATGGGGCGTGCAATGATGGGCTCGGGCGTTGTTCAAGGTGAAGCTGGTGATGGACGTGCAGAGAAAGCGGCACAAGAAGCGGTTGCTAGCCCATTATTGGAAGATGTGGATTTAGCTGGCGCAAGAGGGGTGCTTGTTAATGTTACTGCAGGTTTTGACCTAACCTTAGATGAATTTACCGTGGTGGGGGATACAATCAAAGCCTTTGCTTCAGAAGAAGCTACTGTTGTAGTGGGAACAACCTTAGTGCCAGATATGACAGACGAATTGCGCGTAACGATTGTTGCAACGGGTATTGGTGATATTGATGAGCCAGATATTCAAATTGCACCGCGTACCGCACCATTAGGTCAGCCGATGCAAAAAGCAAATCCAGAACCATTTGGGCAACAGCAGGCAACAGCTTATCAGCCACATAATCTACAACAAGGACAAATGCCAAATCGCCCTGCGGATTTAACGAATAGAAACATTTTAGATACGCCAATTACTGATCGCTTAAATTCTCTTAAAAGAGAAGATGGTTTAGTTAACGCGAACAGTTTTATGCGTAAACCAGAAGATAAGTAAAGGAATAAATCTTATTGTTATACAGTGGATTTAGAAAACATTATGATTAAACAAAGAACCTTAAAACAGAGTATCAAAGTAACAGGCGTGGGGCTACATAGTGGTAACAAAGTAACTCTAACTTTACGTCCTGCAATGGCAAATACTGGGGTGATTTACTGCCGTACGGATTTAAACCCACCAGTAACGTTCCCTGCCAACGCAAATGCCGTACGTGATACAATGCTTTGTACTTGTTTGATAAATGAAGAAGGCATTCGTATTTCAACGGTAGAGCATTTGAATGCCGCCTTAGCTGGCTTAGGCATTGATAATGTGATTATTGAAGTGGACGCGCCAGAAATTCCAATTATGGACGGCAGTGCAAGCCCATTCATTTATCTTTTATTAGATGCAGGCATTGAAGAACAAAATGTAGCAAAAAAATTTATTCGCGTGAAAAAGCCAATTCGTGTGGAAGACGGCGATAAATGGGCAGAATTTAAACCTTACAACGGTTTCCGTTTAGATTTCACCATTGATTTCAATCACCCTGCGATTGGTAAAGATGTGCGTAATTATGTAATGGATTTCTCCGCACAAGCGTTCGTGCAACAAATTAGTCGTGCAAGAACCTTTGGTTTTATGAAAGACATTGAATATTTACAATCACAAGGTTTAGCGTTAGGTGGTAGCCTAGATAACGCTATTGTGCTTGATGATTATCGCATCTTAAATGAAGATGGTCTTCGCTTTAAAGATGAGCTAGTGCGCCACAAAATGCTTGATGCTATTGGTGATTTATATATGTGTGGTTATAACATCATCGGTGATTTCAAAGCCTATAAATCAGGACACGGCTTAAATAACAAATTGTTAAGAGCCTTGCTTGAAGATCAAGAAGCGTGGGAGTTTGTTACCTTTGAAGATAAACAGCAAGTACCACAAGGTTATCTTGCGCCAAATCAAGTATTTATCTAAATCGTAAAACGAATAAAGCCATATTAAAAAATATGGCTTTATTTTTCACCGCACTTTATTTTATTCACTTTTTTCCATTTCTATCCGTTTCACAATATCTTGCAAAATCGTTTTTAATTTTTCAAAAACAAATAATACTCGCTCACTCACCACGCTTTGATAAGGGCGATATAAATAAAGCTGCCATTTTTGTTTTTCCACCTCTGGAAACAGTTCTACCAATTTGCCTTGATCGATATAAGGCTGGCATAAAATATCAATCAGCTGCGAGCAAGTTCGCCCTGCGAGCGCCGATTGCAATTCGCTATACATATCGGAAGCCAAAAATTTCGGGTGGGTTGGAATAAAATGCTGTTGGGCATTAATTTGCCAGTGCCAAATGCGTTTCAGTTTCGGGTTAATCAAGCCGCTGAGCGGATAGTTTAACGCCAGATCTTGTAGGCTCTCAGGCGTGCCTAAACGTTGCAATAATTTTGGTGCAGCAACAATTTTTTCTTGCAAGGTAAAGATATGATGGGCTATCCAATCTTGTTCTGGCTCAAGGCACACGCGCAGCCCAATATCAATTTGATCATCAATGGTTTTCAGCTTATCTAAAGAAACACGCCAATCAATGACCAAATCGGGATAGGGTTCAAGTGCGGTCAATAATTCATATAAAAGCTGATCGTTATAAGGCATAGGCGGTACGGTAATTCGCACAATGCCTTGCATCGCTTTATCATTAATTTTTTGTGAAGAAAAAAGCCGTTCGCTATCGACCAATAATTGTTGTGCTTGGGGCAGAAATTGTTCGCCAAATTCGGTGAGTTTAATGCTACGCGTATTACGTTGAAACAAGCGTTCACCCAGCAGATTTTCTAGCTCGGCAATCATTCGGGTGACCACTTGTGGCGATACCGCAAGGCGTTGTGCAGCTTCGCGAAAATTTAAGGTTTCACTGGCAACACTAAAATAACGAAGTGCATCAAGTTTATTCATATTATTCCTTTTTTGCGAATAGTCTATTCCGATTTTATCCCTTTTCAATGTAATTATCTAGGGATAGAATGCACGCCAGAAAAAACGCTAAAACGGTTTTTCATAGTGAACTTTATAAGATAAAAACTTTTGGAGAGTAAAATGACAGATTTAAGTAAAAACCCCGTGGCGGATCGCGCTGAACACAATGCGTTCTTCCCATCAGAATATTCTTTAACACAATATACCAGCAAAAAAACAGATTTTGACGGTTTCAAATTCGATAAACCTTATACTGGCGGTAAACACAAAGTATTAATGATCGGCACAGATGAGCGTTATATCGAAATGCAAAACGGTAAATTATTCTCAACAGGTAACCACCCCGTTGAAATGTTATTACCTATGTTGCATATGCACCACGCAGGCTTTGAAATTGATGTGGCAACCTTATCAGGTAACCCAGTTAAATTAGAAATTTGGGCAATGCCAGAAGAAGACAAAGCGGTAATGGATTTATATAACCAATACTTGCCAAAATTAGTAAATCCGAAAAAATTAGAAGATATTTTACCTGAAGTGTTAGCGGAAGATTCACCTTATATCGCGGTATTTATCCCAGGGGGTCACGGCGTATTAGCTGGCGTGCCACACAGCAAAGACGTGAAAAAAGTGTTAGATTGGGCATTAAATAAAGATAAACACGTGATCACTTTATGCCACGGCCCAGCGTCTTTATTAGCGGCTGGCGTAGGCGAAAAAGCGGAAGATTTCCCATTCAAAGGCTATGAGCTTTGCGTATTCCCTGATTCATTAGATGAAGGCGCTAACCAAGCAATCGGCTATATGCCAGGTAAATTACAATGGTTAGTGGGTGAAAACCTTGCTAAATTAGGCGTGAAAATTATGAACGAAGGCATCACAGGTCAAGTTCATAAAGATCGCAAATTGCTTACTGGTGACAGCCCATTAGCATCAAATAATCTAGGTATTTTAGCTGCTGGTGAATTATTGAAAGCAGTGAAATAATCCAAAGAGCGGTGTAAAAATTGAGAAAATTTTCACCGCTCTTTTTTTATCTAATAAGATCAATGAAATAAGGAATAACAATGAGCAATAATATTCAAGGCAAAGTGGTATTAATCACAGGGGCGTCAAGTGGACTAGGTGAAGAAACCGCGCGTCATTTAGCGTCATTAGGGGCTAAAGTGGTGTTAGGCGCAAGACGCTTAGAGCGTTTGCAAGCCCTTGCTGAGCAAATTCAACAGCAAGGTGGCGAAGCCGTTGTGGTGCAAATGGACGTATCAAAACGTGAAGACGTAGAAAAATTGGCACAAGCCGCGTTGCAACAATTTGGTCGCATTGATGTGTTAATCAACAACGCAGGCATTATGCCGGGCGCGGTGATGAGCGCATTAAAAGTGGACGAATGGGATCGAATGATTGATGTGAATATCAAAGGCGTGCTATACGGCATTGCGGCGGTGCTGCCAACAATGCTCGCACAAAACTCAGGGCATATCATCAATCTTTCTTCTGTGGCTGGCTTGAAAGTGTCATCGGGCGGCGGCACGGTATATAGCGCCACAAAATTCGCTGTGAAAGCCATTAGCGAAGGGTTGCGTGCCGAAATGGCAGGACATAATATCCGCGTAACCACCCTGTACCCAGGGGCGATTGAAAGCGAACTAAAATTCAGCAGCAGCGATCCAGAATCTCGCGAACGCGTGCAAAAATTCTATGCTGCCCACGAAATCCCCGCCAGCTCCATTGCCCGTGCTATTGCTTATGCGGTGGAACAGCCAGATAACGTTGCCGTGAACGAAATCACCGTTCGCCCAACGGTGCAAGAGTTTTAATTTACGCCCATTTTTATCACATAATGCCGTTTTTGAACGGCATTATTGTTGTTACGGGAATAAGGAAAATATCAATGCAGCAATTAATGCAACAAATTAATATGCGAGAAGCGGGAACGCCCGATGTGTTATTTATAGAACAAGCCGCCATTCCCACAGCACGAGCAGGTGAGTTGCTCGTAAAAGTCGCTTACGCTGGGGTAAATCGCCCTGATATTATGCAACGCCAAGGGCTGTATCCAATGCCTAAGGGCGTTACGCCAATTATGGGCTTGGAGCTTTCCGGCACAGTGGTTGCGGTTGGTGAAGGTGTGAGTGAATTTCAGCTAGGCGATAAAGTTTGCGCCTTAACAGATGGTGGTGCTTATGCTGAATATTGCCTTGTGCCAGCTAGCCAAGCCTTGCCAGTTCCTAAAAATTATTCGTTGCTAGAAGCCGCCGCGTTGCCCGAAACCCTTTTCACCGTTTGGGTAAATTTGTTTATGCAACAACAGGTTAAAGCAGGGGAGAGTCTATTGGTTCACGGCGGAACAAGTGGCATTGGGCTAACGGCGCTTGCTATCGCACAAAGCCTAGGCATTAAAACCTATGCTACCGTAGGCAATGCAGAAAAATGTGCCGTTGTTGAACAATATGGTGCGGTTGCGATTAATTATAAAACGCAAGATTTCGCCGAAGTTATTCAAAGTGCGGGCGGAATTGATGCGATTTTAGATGTGGTCGGCGCGAGTTATTTCCAACGAAATTTAGCTTGCTTAAAGCAAAATGGCAGATTGTTTTTAATCGGCTTTATGGGCGGTGCCGTGGCTCAAAACGTAGATTTATTGCAAATCGCCTTAAAACGCGCCCACATCACTGGATCAACAATGCGTAGCCGCACTAAAGCTGAAAAAGCGGAAATCGCAAAATCGTTAAAACAAAATGTTTGGGGCAAATTAGAAAGCGAACAAATCGCCAAGCCAATTATTCATCAAGTATTTGATTTTAAAGATGTTCAACAAGCACACCAAGAAATGGATAAAGGCACGCATATTGGCAAGGTGATGTTGGCGTTTGATAAGGGGGAATAGGGGGATGGATTTTTAGACTATTGAGATTTCTTTGTAATTAGCCAAACAATAAAGTGCGGTGATTTTTCAATGAATTTTAAAAATTCAAAAAATTCTCGCCGCACTTTAAAATTCACCTTAGCTACATTTTTAATTCAAATCACTGAAAGAAAAAGAAACACACATTCATTTGATCTCAAATAAAATCTTGTTTATCCTACCCCAATCCCCTATAACCGAGATAACAAAATGGCACTGGATTTAGCAGAAATTAGACAACAAATCACCCAAATTGACCGCAGTTTATTAAAACTGCTTTCGGAGCGTCATCGTTTGGCTTATGACGTGGTGCGTAGTAAGGAAATCACGCAGAAAGCCTTGCGTGATGTGGAGCGTGAGCAACAATTATTACAAGAATTGATTCAATTTTCTGAAAATGAAAATTATCAGCTTGATCCACAATATATCACGCAAATTTTCCAGAAAATTATTGAAGATTCTGTGCTGACTCAGCAAGCCTATTTGCAAAAGAAACTCAATGAACAGCGTGAGCAAAATAGCCATATTGCTTTCTTAGGCAAACGCGGATCTTATTCTCATCTTGCGGCACGCAGTTATGCAACCCGTTATCAAAAACCGTTCATTGAACTGAGTTGCAGCTCTTTCGAGCAAGTATTTGAAAAAGTGCAAAATGGCGAGGCGGATTACGGCATTTTGCCGCTGGAAAACACGACTTCAGGTTCAATTAATGAAGTCTATGATTTGTTGCAACATACGGATTTATCGCTCATTGGTGAATTGGCATACCCGATCAAACATTGCGTACTCGCAACAGAACACAGTGAGTTAAGCCAAATTGACACCCTATACAGCCATCCGCAAGTGATCCAGCAATGCAGCCAGTTTATTCGCAGCCTTGATCGTGTACATATCGAATATTGCGAAAGTAGCTCACACGCAATGCAGTTAGTGGCAAGCCTGAATAAGCCAAATATTGCAGCATTGGGGAATGAAGATGGTGGCCATCTTTATGGCTTACGCGTGCTAAAGAGCAACATTGCCAACCAAGAGAATAACATCACCCGTTTTATTGTGATTGCCAAAGAACCTGTGGTGGTATCGCCGCAAATTCACACTAAAACCCTGTTATTAATGACGACAAATAAACGCCAAGCAGGCTCATTGGTGGAGGCGTTATTGGTGTTCAAAAAGCATAATATTAATATGACGAAACTGGAATCCCGCCCAATTTATGGTCAGCCGTGGGACGAAATGTTCTATCTTGAAATTGATGCCAATATCAATAACCCAGAAGTGCAACAAGCGTTAGAAGAATTGCAAGCACATAGCAACTATCTAAAAATTCTCGGCTGCTATCCGAGTGAGATTGTAAAGCCTGTGGAAGTAAATTAAGCAGGTAAAATCTAAAAATACAAGGCATAATAGATAAAAGTGCGGTGGAAAAATTTAAAAAACTTCCACCGCATTTATTTTTTGATAAGAAATTAAATGTTCCAGCCACCTAAGTAGAATGCTAATAATGCGACTGCGATTAACACTGTTCCAATATTGAGTTTTTTCACTTCACCGCTGATGATTCGACCAATCACAAGGGTAGCGAAGCCAAGCATAATGCCAGTGACGATATTTGCAGTAAGAACGATGAACACCGCACAAACTAAGCCGCTCATTGCACCGATGAAATCAGAAAAATCCAATTTGTTTACGTTGCTAAGCATTAATAAGCCCACATACATTAACGCAGGCGCGGTGGCATAGCTAGGTACAAGGCTCGCGAGTGGTTGGAAAAAGAGCATTAATAGGAATAGCACGCCCACGACAATCGCGGTGATCCCAGTTTTACCGCCAGCGGCTGTACCTGCAGCAGATTCAATATACACCGCTGCCGGCGCTGTACCGAATAAACCTGAGAATAAGCTACTTACTGAGTCAGAAGATAGGGCTTTACCTCCATTGATGATTTGCCCATCTTTATCCAATAAATTGGCTTGCCCTGCTACCGCACGGATTGTGCCAGTGGCATCAAATACCGCAGTCATGACTAAGGCAAAGACAACAGGCAGAATGGCAGGTTGTAATGCGCCAGTGAGATCTAATTGCAAGAACAGAGATTGCTCGCCGAAACTTGGCATTTTGAATAATTCACCACTGAATTTTACATTAGGATCAATAGCCAAGCCAATAAGTGTGATAGCAATAATCACCCACAAAATCCCCCCTTTGATTTGCATTTTTTCTAAACCAATAATAGCGGCAAGACCTGCAAGAGAAATCAACACTGGAAAGGTAGTGAAATCCCCCAATTTAACCGGTAATCCTGCTTGATTACCCACAACAATGCCAACACCATTTGCTGCAATTAACAGTAAAAATAAGCCAATCCCAATGCCCACACCTTGCGCAATGCTAGCTGGGAGATTGCGTAAAATCCACGCTCGCACCCCAGTGGCAGAAATCAGCGTAAAGACTACCCCCATAAAAAATACTGCGCCTAAAGCAACGGGAATGCTCACACCTTGACCTAATACCAAGCTAAATGCGGTGAATGCGGTAAGGGAAATAGCACAACCAATAGCCATTGGTGCATTTGCCCATAAACCAATTAATATGGAGCCTAACCCCGAAACCAAACAGGTGGCAATAAACACGCTTTCAGGAGGAAAGCCAGCAGCAGCCAGCATATTGGGAACAACAATCACAGAATAAACCATGGCTAGGAAGGTGGTTAACCCCGCAATGATTTCTTGGCGTAATGTTGAGCCACGCTTGGTGATCTCAAAAAGTTTTTCTGCAAACATAAATTTCCTTTCGTTAATAAAGTTAAAATAAAATCTTGTTGAAAAAATGGCGCTATTTTACAGAAAAGAAAAGAATAGTAAACGTTTGCTTAATAGAAAGTGCGGTGATTTTTACGGAAATTTTTGGGCTTGTTTTATAAATCGTTTATAATAACGCGCAATAATCGTAATAATAATCAAAGCGAGGAAAAAATGGCTATCTTAGTAACTGGCGGTGCAGGCTACATTGGCTCTCACACCGTTGTGGAATTATTGAATACTGGCAAAGACGTGGTGGTGCTGGATAATTTATCCAATTCTTCCGCCAAGTCATTACAACGGGTAGAAGAAATCACGGGCAAAGCAGTGAAATTCTACCAAGGCGATGTGTTAGATCGTGCAATGTTACAGAAAATCTTTGCAGAAAACCAAATTGATTCTGTAATTCATTTTGCCGGTTTGAAAGCCGTGGGCGAAAGTGTGCGTAAGCCGATCGAATATTATATGAACAATGTGACGGGTTCATTAGTGCTAGTTGATGAAATGCGCAAGGCTGGCGTGTGGAATTTAGTGTTTAGCTCATCAGCAACGGTCTATGGCGATCCTGAAATTGTGCCAATCACCGAACAATGCAAAGTGGGTGGCACGACCAATCCTTACGGCACATCGAAATTAATGGTAGAACAAATTTTAACAGACGTTGCCAAAGCGGAAGATAAATTCAGCGTTACGATTTTACGTTATTTCAACCCAGTGGGTGCGCACCACAGTGGTTTGATTGGCGAAGATCCAACGGGTATTCCAAATAATTTATTGCCTTATATTAGCCAAGTGGCCATCGGCAAATTACCACAACTTTCCGTCTTTGGAAGTGATTATGACACCCACGATGGTACGGGCGTGCGTGATTATATTCACGTTGTGGATCTCGCCATTGGTCATTTAAAAGCCTTGGATCGTCATCAAAACGATGCTGGATTACACATTTATAACCTTGGCACAGGCACAGGTTATTCCGTGTTAGATATGGTAAAAGCCTTTGAGCAAGCCAACGATATTCAAATTCCTTATCAATTAGTGGCGCGCCGTCCTGGGGATATTGCAACGTGCTATTCCGATCCTTCTCTTGCTGCCAAAGAATTAGGCTGGAAAGCGGAACGTGGCTTAACGGAAATGATGCAAGACACTTGGAATTGGCAGAAAAAGAACCCACAAGGGTATCGTGATTAATCGTTAATCTCATTGTGCTGTAAGGAAACTTGCAGCACAATTTGTTTGAAAAACACACCGCACTTTATGGCTATGACCACACAATCGAATTTATTTTCACAAATTTTCAGCCGTAATATGCTGATCTGCGTATTCACGGGATTTAGCTCGGGCTTACCCCTTTATGTTTTGGTTTCTTTGTTACCTATTTGGTTACGCGCAGAAAACGTTGATCTCAAAACCTTGGGCTATTTCACCCTAATAATGCTCCCTTTTTCGTGGAAGTTTGTCTGGGCGCCCTTGCTTGATCGCTTTGTGCCGCCTTTTTTAGGTCGCCGCCGCGGCTGGATGCTGATCTCACAAATTTTATTGCTAATCAGCTTGGCATTATTTGGCTTTTTAGATCCAAGCAAACAATTTGGACTCAGTTTAATTGCCGCCTTGGGCGTGCTTTGTTCCTTCTTTTCCGCCACGCAAGACATTGTGCTAGATGCCTATCGGAGAGAAATTTTAACCGACAATGAATTAGGTTTAGGCAACTCGATTCACGTTAATGCTTATCGTATTGCAGGCCTTGTTCCCGGTTCGCTTTCATTGATTTTGGCGGATCATTTCCCTTGGCAAACCGTGTTTATCATTACCGCAATGTTTATGTTGCCGGGGATTTTAATGTGTCTATTTTTAAGCACCGAACCTAATATTGCGCTAAAAAAACACCGCACTTTAGAAGAAAGTGTCATTGAACCTTTCCGCGAATTTTTTCAACGCAAAGGTATTTGGTCAGCCTTAGGGATTTTGGCGTTTATTTTTCTGTATAAATTAGGCGACAGTATGGCTACGGCGCTGATTTCCCCTTTCTATTTAGATATGGGATTTAGCAAAACCCAGATCGGTTTGGTGGTGAAAAATGCCTCTTTATGGCCAATGGTGGTCGCCAGTATTTTAGGCGGGATTTTAATGCTGAAAGTGGGCATTAACCGCGCTTTATGGTTATTTGGATTTGTGCAAATTATCACCATTCTTGGCTTTGCCTGGCTCGCCAAACAAGGGCCTTTTGAAACCGTAGATAGCCGTGCCTTGTGGTCGCTCAGCCTTGTGGTGGCCGCGGAATATATTGGCATCGGTTTAGGTACAGCCGCCTTTGTTGCTTTCATGGCAAGGGAAACCAATCCCCTTTACACTGCCACACAGCTTGCCTTATTTACCAGCCTTGCCGCATTACCAAGAGCTACGCTCAACACCCAAGCAGGCGCGTTGATCGACTGGCTGGGCTACTATGATTATTTCTGGCTTTGCTTCTGGCTCGCGATCCCTGGAATGTTATGTTTATTTAAAGTTGCGCCTTGGAAGCAAGCAGACTAGCACCTTTATTGACGAAGAAATTTAGGAGAAAGCAATGCAATTTTTGAAAAAGCTTAGTTTTTTATTAGCCAAATTCACCGCACTTTTTATTATTGTGCTGGCGTTAATCACCTTTTATAAACCTGAATTATTCACTTGGGTAAAAGGCGATACGCAAGTGTTCATCATCAGCATTATTATGCTTTCAATGGGAATGACCTTAGGTAAAAAAGATTATCAAGTGTTAGCGCAACGCCCGTTGGATATTCTTATCGGTACCATTGTGCAATATACCGTAATGCCTTTTGTAGCGATTGCTATTGCAAAAAGTTTTGATCTTTCCCCAGCGCTCACTCTTGGTTTAGTTTTAGTTGGCTCTTGCCCTGGTGGTGTGGCGTCTAACATTATGACGTTCCTATGCAAAGGCGATATAGCATTTTCAGTGGGAATGACCACCGTTTCAACCTTACTAGCGCCAGTAATGACGCCATTATTGCTAAATTATTTGGTAGGCCAAAGCGTGGAAATGAACGGCTGGGCAATGTTTAAATTTATGCTTTTAGTAACCGTGTTGCCTGTGGCGGTGGGATCGATTTTAAACATCAGCTTACACCGCAAACAATGGTTCCAAGACATCAAAGCGTTAATGCCGGGCGTGGCAGTGATTAACTTCGCCTTTATTGTGGGCGGTGTGGTCGCCATTTATGGGGATTATTTCTTACAATCAGGCTTAATGATTTTACTTTGTATCGTGGTACATAACCTTATCGGCTACGCTCTTGGCTATTCTTCAGGCAAATTGTTTGGAATGAGCTTAGCGAAAAAGAAAACCATTTCCTTGGAAGTGGGCGTGCAAAATGCAGGTTTAGCTACTGGATTAAGTATGAAGTTCTTCCCAACCATTCCAGAATCAGCGGTGGTTTGTGCCGTGGCGTGCGTGTGGCACTCTGTGGCAGGAACGGTTTACGCCAATTTCTTATTATGGGTGGATAAATACCGCAAATCCCCTTCACAAAAGGAACTTGCGGAAGAGATTTCGTGAGATCAAGGAAAATAAAGTGCGGTGCTTTTTTATGAATTTTTTGCAAATTAGTTAATTTTGATTTTCATCGCCCTTGAGTTTTCGACTTATTAAAGGTATGTTATCGCAGATTTTTTTATAAACGAGGTTGATATGAAGATTATTCTTTTAGGTGCGCCGGGTGCAGGTAAAGGCACGCAAGCACAATTTATTATGAACAAATTCGGTATTCCGCAAATTTCTACGGGCGATATGTTGCGCGCGGCAATTAAAGCGGGAACAGAATTAGGCAAACAAGCGAAAACCTTAATGGACGCAGGGCAGCTTGTGCCAGATGATTTAATTATTTCGCTCGTGAAAGAGCGTGTTGCACAAGAAGATTGCGCGAAAGGCTTTTTATTAGACGGCTTCCCGCGCACCATTCCGCAAGCGGATGCCTTAAAAAGCGCAGGCATCAGCATTGATTATGTGTTGGAATTTGATGTGCCAGATGAAGTGATTGTTGAGCGTATGAGTGGTCGCCGTGTTCACCAAGCTTCTGGACGTACTTACCACGTTGTGTATAACCCGCCAAAAGTGGAAGGTAAAGATGATGTAACCGGTGAAGATTTAATTATCCGTGCTGATGACAAGCCTGAAACCGTATTAGATCGCTTGAAAGTGTATCACAACACCACCAAACCGTTGGTTGATTATTACCAAGCTGAAGCCGAAGCGGGCAATACAAAATATTTCCGTTTAGACGGTACGCAAAAAGTGGAAGAAGTGAGTGCAGAATTAGATAAAATTCTCGCTTAATTTCCACCGCACTTTATCAATCCCCTTGATTTCAAGGGGATTTTTTATGCGCTATTATTCCTTCTTCCGCCAATAAGTGGCAAATCTTGGCAGCCCTTTTTGTGTCAAACCACGGTATTTGTAGGTAATGATTGAACCGATTGGTGGTGGATTTTCTCTATCCGATAATTTAAAACCTGAACCGATACGAAATTCGCCACGCTGATTTTTACAAGTAATCGCACCGAATTTATAAGCAAATTGCCCCTTGCCTTTATGGTGTGCAATCACTTCACATTCTTCATCAAGTGCGGTCTTTAATTTCAAAATTTGCTGACTGCGTTTGTTTTCATAAGGTGCATTAGGGTTACGCAGCACCAAGCCTTCCCCTTGTTTTTGTTCTACTTCACGCAAAAAATCTTGTACTTGGGCATAATGTTTGATTGGAATTTGTTTAATAATTTCAATATATTGGCTTGGGTGCTGGGCTAAATAATTTTCCAACACGGCTAAACGTTCAAATAAATTGCCTTTGGCATTAGGCACATCAAACACATAAAGCTTTAATTTTTCCCAACCTTTATCTTTTTGCGAACGCACAATAGAAGAAATTTGCTCAAACGCATTGCGTTGGCTAAACAGTTCACCATCAATGGCAAAAGGCGGAAAATCTTTAATGAAATAATATGGCGGCGTGAGAATTTTATTCTGTCTTGTAAACAGCTGTTTACCGTCCCAATATCCCCTGATGCCGTCTAACTTTTCGCTCATCACCCAACCTTGCACATTTTGATTGTGGTAAGTGCCAAGTAGCATTAAATCTGGCGGATTGGCCTTAGCTAATGCTGAGCATAGTGCGAATAAAATGAGCAGGATACGCTGAATATAAAGCATAATTTTTTCCCCGATTTTTCTGCGCAATAAAAATTTGGTTGGGATATTAAGCGACTTTTTAGTGCTTGTGGAAAATGCAGTTTGGTTTTGCGATCTCGATCGTAAAAATTATTGTGGTTTTAAAAGTGCGGTGGTGTTTTGGGATTTTTTTAGAATATGTGTGAATTTTTTGTTAAAATTACGGCTTTCTATCTAAATATAACTAAAAGAGAGTGATTATGAGCAAACTATTTCCTAATGCACAACTTCGTGATAAAGCGCCCTATCGTTTTGATATTGTTGGCAGTTTTTTACGTCCAGAAAGTTTAAAACAGGCACGTCAGCAATGTAGCTGTGGGGATATTTCTTGTGCGGATCTCACCCAAGTGGAAGATAAAGAAATTGCCAATTTAGTGGCGCACCAAAAAGCAGTGGGCTTACCTGCGGTAACCGACGGAGAGTTTCGCCGTACCTTTTGGCATTTAGATTTCTTAAGTGCGTTAGATGGCGTGGAAGAAGTGGAAGCAGAAAAATTTTCTGTCCAATTTAAACATCATAATGTTCGTCCTAAGACGTTGAAAATTGTTGATAAAATCGGTTTCTCGGATACTCACCCATTCCTTGAACATTACCGTTCTTTACAGCAAATTGCCGGCGATTATCCTGTTAAATTCACCATTCCGTCACCTTCAATGTTACATTTAATTTGTACGGTGCGTGAAACGGATTATCAGCCAATTGAGCGTTATAAAAACAACAATCAGCAATTACTAGATGATATTGCGGACGCTTATATTAGTGCGATGCAAAAATTCTATGTCCTAGGTTGTCGTAACCTGCAATTAGATGACACAAGCTGGGGCGAATTATGTTCTGAAGAAAAACGCCAAGCTTATCAAGAACGTGGCTTCGATTTAGAGCAACTCGCGAAAGATTATGTGTATATGGTGAACCGTATTATTGCCGCGAAACCTGCGGATATGACCATTACAATGCACATTTGCCGTGGTAACTTCCGCTCAACTTGGTTCTCATCGGGCGGCTATGAACCTGTGGCAGAAACCCTATTTGGGCACTGTAACGTTGATGGCTTCTTCCTTGAGTACGATAGCGATCGTTCGGGCGATTTCAAACCATTGCGCTTTATTAAAGATCAGCAAGTGGTGCTAGGTTTGGTTACTTCAAAAGACGGCAACCTTGAAGATAAAAACGAAATCATCAAACGTATTCAAGAAGCCGCACAATATGTGGACATCAACCAGCTTTGTTTAAGCCCGCAATGTGGCTTTGCTTCAACGGAAGAAGGCAATATCCTGACAGAAGAGCAACAATGGAATAAACTGAATTTCATTCGTGAAATTGTTGAGGAAGTTTGGGGTAAGGCGTAATTTTTGACCTTTCATTCTTGATGATAGAAGAATACCGCTTTTTTATAGAGCGGTATTATTTTTGCAAATTTTTCTCTTTGTGATTTAGATCACGATTTTCTCTTTTCGTTAAAATTCTATTTCTCTTTGAAGTTAATCTTATTTTATAATGAAAACTATGAAATGATACTTCAAAATAATGAAATTGAGATAGCAAACAGGAGAGAGCTATGCGTTTAATTCCTTTAAAAACCGCCGAGCAAGTCAGCAAATGGGCTGCACGTCATATTGTTGATCGTATTAATGAATTTAAACCAACGGAAGAACGCCCTTTTGTGCTGGGATTGCCCACAGGCGGCACGCCGTTACAAACCTATAAAGAATTAATCAAACTTTATCAAGCTGGGGAAGTGAGCTTTAAAAACGTGGTAACCTTTAATATGGACGAATATGTTGGGCTGCCAAAAGATCACCCAGAAAGTTACCGCTCTTTTATGTATAAGAATTTTTTTGATCACGTTGATATTCAAGAAAAAAATATTAACTTGTTAGACGGCAATGCGCCTGATCTTGATGCTGAATGCCGCCGTTATGAAGAAAAAATGCAATCTTACGGCAAGGTAAATTTATTTATGGGCGGCGTTGGCGTGGACGGCCATATTGCTTTTAACGAACCTGCGTCATCGCTAGCTTCTCGCACTAGAATTAAAACTCTGACGGAAGATACCCTTATCGCTAACTCACGTTTCTTTGATAATGACGTGAATAAAGTGCCAAAATACGCTTTAACCATTGGGGTCGCCACGTTGCTTGACGCAGCAGAAGTGATGCTTTTAGTCACGGGGTATAATAAAGCCCTTGCTTTGCAAGCGGGGGTGGAGGGCAGTGTGAACCATTTTTGGACGATCAGTGCGTTACAGCTACACCGCCACGCAATCTTTGTTTGTGATGAACCGGCAACGCAGGAATTAAAAGTGAAAACCGTGAAATATTTCACTGAGTTAGAAGCCAAAGCCATTCATAGTGTGTTATAGCGAATAAAAAAGAAGGTGAAAAAATGCGTTATGCGTTAGTTAATGGCGTGATTTATACCGCCCAAGCCGTGCTTTATGGGCAAGCGGTGATTGTGGAAGACGAGAAAATCCTTTCTATCGTGTCACAAGAAAATCTGCCTGAGGGAATACAACAAATTGATTTAAAAGGGAATAATCTAACGGCAGGATTTATTGATTTACAATTAAACGGCTGTGGTGGCGTGATGTTTAATGGCGATACGTCCGTGAAAACCCTTGAAATTATGCAGCAAACCAATTTGCGTTCTGGCACAACAAGTTATCTGCCAACCTTTATCACAGCAGATGATGAGGGCATTAAGCAAGCCGTTTCGGTAATGGGGGAATATCTTAAAAAGCATAAAAATCAAGCCCTTGGCTTGCATTTGGAAGGCCCTTATTTAAGTGTCGAAAAGAAAGGCGTGCATCAGGCAGAATATATTCGTGCCATAAGCCCTGAAATGAAAGATTTTCTATGCCAAAATTCAGCGGTGATCACCAAAATCACCCTTGCCCCTGAAAATCCAACGGCAAAATATATTGGTGATTTTGTACAAAGTGGCATTGTGGTTTCCATCGGGCATTCCAACGCCACTTATGACGTAGCTAAACAAGCAATTGCCAAGGGGGCAACGTTTGCCACCCACTTGCACAATGCGATGTCGCCAATTAGCTCAGGACGTGAAATGGGCGTTGTCGGCGCGGTGTTAGACAGCGATATTTACACGGGTATTATCGTCGATGGCTTGCACGTTGAATTCGGCAATATCAAAATTGATAAAAAAGTGAAAGGCGATAAATTGTGCATTGTTACAGATGCCACAGCCGCCGCAGGCGCGGATATTGAATCTTTCGACTTTGTCGGCAAAACCGTGTATGTGCGCAATGGTAAATGCTATGACGCCAACGGCACGCTCGGCGGTTCTGCAATCACAATGATTGAATCGGTAGAAAATGCGGTGAAACAAGTAGGCATTCCACTCGATGAAACCCTAAGAATGTGCAATTACTATCCTGCCAAAGCCATTGGTGTTGATGATCATTTAGGTGATATTGCAGAAGGAAAAATCGCCAATTTGACTGTGTTTAACAATGATTTTGACGTGCTAGGCAGCGCAGTCAATGGGCAGTGGACGTGGTATAAAAACTAGCCCAAAAATCACCGCACTTTGAGTGCTATTTAAATACGAAATAAAGGTAGCTTCGGCTGCCTTTTTGTTTAGATATTTTCTAGTCTAGGCATTTTGCCCAATTCATTTTAAAATACAGCATTATTCGTTTTATGTATTTTATGTGTGGGAAAAAGAATGCGGGATAATCATCAAATCGCGAATGTTGATTTTGTTAAACAGATGAATAGTGCGGTGGTTTATAAATTAATTGACCAGCAAGGACCGATTTCTCGTATTCAAATTTCTGAACTAAGCCAGCTCGCACCAGCCAGTGTAACCAAAATCACGCGTAACTTGTTAGGACGTGGGCTGATTAAAGAAGTGGAGCAGCAGCGATCCACCGGCGGACGGCGTGCCACGTCTATTATTGCGGAGCATAAAGCCTTTCGCACCATTCTCATTCATTTAGGGCGTAAGCAGGTAACCTTTGCCATTATGGATCTTTCTGCGAAACTCTTGAAAAGAGAAATTGTGGATTTGCCGGAGTATCAAAGTGCGGTGCAAATTGAGCAATTTTTAATAACGCACCTTGCGCAGTTTATCGAAAAAAATCAGCGTAAAAATGCGGAATTTATTGCCATTGGTATTACTGTGCCGGGCTTTGTGGATGTGAAAACCAACGATATTCAATATTTACCGCATTTATCCCTTGATGAACCTTGGGCGCTGGCAAATCACCTTGCAGAACACTTCCAATTAATGACTTTTATTGGTCACGATGTGCGAAGTTTAGCCTTAGCGGAGCATTATTTTGGTGTTACCAAAGATTGCTATGATTCCTTATTATTGCGTATTCATCGTGGCGTTGGCGCAGGCATTGTGATTAATCACGAAGTCTTTCTTGGTTATAAAAATAATGTGGGGGAAATTGGGCATATTCAGGTGGATCCTTTGGGTAAGCGCTGTTTATGTGGCAATGTGGGCTGTTTGGAAACCGTTGTCAGCAATGCCGCAATTGAAGAAAAAATGCAACGTTTGCTGGAAGATGGTTATCAAAGCAAGTGGATTTCTTTAGAAAGTCACGATATTGAAGCGATTTGCAAAGCGGTAAATAAGCAAGATGCGGTAGCGGTGGATTTGATCGAACACGTTGGCGTGCAGATTGGACGCGTATTGGCGATGAGTGTCAATATGTTTAATCCTGAAAAAATTGTTATTTCAGGGGAGATTACGCAAGCGCAAAGCGTGCTGTTTGCTGCTATTCGCCGAACCTTAGACAACTTGGCTTTACCCGCGTTTGTGAAAAGCACACCGCTGGTGGCATCTGAATTAAAAAATGAAGATGTGATTGGCGCATTTGCATTGATTAAACAAGCCTTATTAGATGGCAGATTGCTACAACATTTATTAGCAGAGTAAAGTGCGGTCGCTTTTACGCCGATTTGTATAATCTCTATGCGAATGAGAAAGAATTTAGAAAAAAGCATAAAAAAAGAGTTGACGAAGGGGAGTCAGATCAGCATAATTAGCCCCGCAAAGCCGATGAGGTGAATGCAAAATGTTTGGCTATGTAGCTCAGTTGGTTAGAGCACAACACTCATAATGTTGGGGTCACAGGTTCGAATCCCGTCATAGCCACCATATTGCGGGACTGGCGAAATTGGTAGACGCACCAGATTTAGGTTCTGGCGCCGCGAGGTGTGTGGGTTCAAGTCCCTCGTCCCGCACCATTCATTAGCTTGCAGTTCTTTAGTAGGTGGGGTATCGCCAAGCGGTAAGGCACCGGGTTTTGATCTCGGCATCCCTAGGTTCGAATCCTAGTACCCCAGCCATACTATCTAACATTTCAATCTTCTTTTCTTAAAGAATTTCCTATTGGGGTATCGCCAAGCGGTAAGGCACCGGGTTTTGATCTCGGCATTCCTAGGTTCGAATCCTAGTACCCCAGCCATTATCTTTCCTAATAGATTTTCCTTTATTCTTCTTTTTATAGTGTAAAAAAGTTGTAAAAAATTACACCGCACTTATGTTTTTTGCATTTATATCAATTATAATCATTTCCTTTTTTCATAAGGAATAACTATGACCACAAACACAACAAAAACAGGCTGGACAACTAAGTTTAGCTCCCTAGGGCCGGGGATTTTAATGGCATCAGCCGCCATCGGCGGATCGCATATTATTGCTTCTACCCAAGCTGGGGCAATTTATGGTTGGCAACTTGCAATTATCATTATTCTTGCAAACTTTTTTAAATATCCTTTTTTCCGTTTCGGTGTGCAATACACGCTAGATACAGGCAATACCTTACTTGACGGTTATCGCCAAAAAGGAAAATTATATTTATGGGTTTTCTTTTTACTTAATATTTTCTCAACCGCCATTAATATGACGGCGATTTCCTTGCTGTGTGCGGTTATTCTTAATTTCGTGTTACCTACACCAGTTAATATGTCTGTCTTAAGCGCAATAATGATTTCTTCCGCTGCTGCGATTTTACTTTTTGGGAAGTATCGCTTATTAGATGGTTTAGCGAAAGTGATTATGATTGCATTAACGGTAACGACCGTTGCCGCTGTGGTAATCGCACTGATGCGTAATGGCGTGCAAGGAATTGCAGCCGATGATTACATTTCCCCATCACCTTGGAATTTAAGCGCATTAGCTTTTATTGTGGCGCTAATGGGGTGGATGCCAGCACCCATTGAACTTTCCGTCATTAATTCAATGTGGGTGGTGGCAAAACGCCGTTTAACCAAAGTATCTTATAAAGATGGGATTTTTGATTTTAATGTTGGCTATGTTAGCACTGCGATTTTAGCGTTAGTGTTTCTTGCATTGGGGGCGCTAGTGCAATTTGGCTCCAACGAAACCGTTGAAATGGTAGGGGGGAAATATATTGCACAGCTTATCAATATGTATTCTTCAACCATTGGTGAATGGGCAAAAGACCTCATTGCTTTTATCGCATTTATGTGTATTTTCGGTACGACATTATCAATGCTAGATGGTTATTCTCGCACTAATCTTGAAAGTTTGAGATTACTAGCGGGCAAAAAAGAAAGCCGTGTAAGTTTTTTAAATTTATCTATCTTATGTTCAACAATCGCAGTTTTAGTGATTATTTTCTGTTTCAGTGATGCCGTAGGACCAATGTTAAAATTGGCAATGATAGGTTCTTTTGTTTCAACTCCTGTATTTGCGTGGTTGAACCTATCGTTGGTGATGAAAGGTGAACATTGTGTAAGAGGTTTCCTATTATGGTTATCTTTAGTCGGATTGGTTTACCTTGCTGGTTTCACATTGTTATTTATTGCTTCACATTTTGGTTGGATAAACTAAAAAATATTGATAAAAAAAGCCGCACTTTTAAAGTGCGGTCTTTTTTTCGCAGAATTTTATGCAATGCCTTTGTGTCTTAACAAGGCATCTAATTGCGGTTCTCTGCCGCGGAAGCGTTTGAATAACGCCATTGGCTCTTCTGAACCGCCACGGGTGAGAATTTCATCAAGGAAAGATTGCCCGGTTACTGGGTTGAAAATGCCTTCTTCTTCAAAACGCGAGAACGCATCTGCCGATAGCACTTCCGCCCATAAATAGCTGTAATAGCCCGCTGCATAACCGCCGGCAAAAATATGGCTAAAGCTATGCGGATTTCTTGCCCAATCCACACCTTTGATGACGGCAACGTCATCTTTTACCTGTTTTAAGGTGTCTAAAATTTGGTTGGGTTGGTTCGCATCAAAATAATGATGCAAACGGAAATCAAATAACCCAAATTCAAGCTGACGTAATACGAACATTGCCGCTTGGAAGTTTTTCGCTTTAAGCAACTGTTGCAATTTTTCTTTTGGTAGTGGTTCGCCCGTTTCATAATGCCCTGAAATAAAGGCAAGCGCCTCTTCTTCCCAACACCAGTTTTCTAAGAATTGGCTTGGTAATTCCACTGCGTCCCAAGGCACGCCATTAATGCCCGCCACATCTGCGANATCAATTTGCGTGAGCATATGATGAATACCGTGTCCAAATTCGTGGAATAAGGTGGTGACTTCATCGTGAGTGAAAAGCGCAGGTTTATCACCCACTGGTGCGTTAAAGTTACAAGTGA